>JBIJAD010000139.1:0-9653 GCA_044345955.1 Lysobacteraceae bacterium | reverse complement strand
GGATGGTTGCCCTGGCTGGCCTGGGCGCTGCTGTGCGTCGCCGCCGCGCGCCCGCAGGCGCTGGGCGAGGTGGTGCAGCCACCGCAGAGCGCGCGCGATCTGATGCTCGCGGTGGATCTCTCGCGCAGCATGAACGAGCGCGACATCGCCCTGAACGGGCGCCGGGTCACACGTCTGGTCGCGGCCAAGGCGGTGATCGCGGAGTTTCTCGACCGCCGCGCCGGCGATCGCGTCGGTCTGATCGTGTTCGGCGATCGCGCCTACGCACTGACCCCGCTGACCCGCGATCTGCGCACCGTGCGCGAGCAACTGGAGGCCACCGCCACCGGCCTCGCCGGCCAGGCCACCGCGATCGGCGACGCGATCGGACTGGCCACGCGCCGGCTGCAGGCGCAGCCGGCCGAACAGCGCGTGCTGATCCTGCTGACCGACGGCGTCAACACCGCCGGTGCGCTGGATCCGCAACAGGCAGCGCGGATCGCCCGCGATCACGGCGTGCGCATCCACACCATCGCCTTCGGCGGCTACGGCGGCGGCGTGTCGGCGTTCGGCATGCCGATCCCGATCCCCGGCAGCAGCGAGATGACCGACGAGGATGGTCTGCGCCGGATCGCCGAGGCCACCGGCGGGCGCGCGTTCGTGGCCCGCGATGCCGATCAACTGGCCGGCATCTACGGCGAGATCGACAAGCTCGAACCGGTGGAACGCGAAGGACAGCCGCTGCGGCCGCGGATCGAACGCTACCCATGGCCGCTGGCGGCGGCGCTGTTGTGCGCGCTGTTCGCGCTGGCCTTGCGCCGCGGCGATGCGGGGAGGCGGGCATGAGCGCGGGGTTCGCTGCCTTCGCCGACGCGCTGGCGACGTTCGCCGCAGAGTTCCATTTCCTGCGCCCCTGGTGGCTGCTCGGAGGGCTCGCGATTCCGGCGCTGCTGTGGTGGCTGCGGCGGCGGCGCGTGCGTGGCGAGGTCTGGCGCAGCACGGTCGATCCGCATCTGCTGCCGCATCTGCTGGCCGACGAGCGCCGCCGCGCCTGGCGCGGCGCACTGCCGTCGGCGGCGGTCGCGCTGGCCGCGACCCTGGCCGTGCTCGCGCTCGCCGGACCGAGCTGGCGCACGCTGCCGCAACCGCTGTGGATGGCGCGCACGCCGCTGGTGATCGCGGTCGACCTGTCCTCGGCCGCGCTCGCCACCGATGTGCCGCCGTCGCGGCTGCAGCAGTCGCGGGCGAAAATCGCGCGCATCCTGCGCGATCGCGCCGGCGGCCAGATCGGTCTGATCGCCTTTGCCAACGATGCCTACACCGTGACCCCGCTGAGCGACGATGCGGCCAATGCCGCATTGTTCCTGGAAGCGCTGGCGCCGGACGTGATGCCGCGCGACGGCAGCCGCGCCGACCGCGCGATCGAGGAAGCCGTGCGTCTGCTCGAACGCGCCGGTTTCCAGCGCGGCGAGATCCTGCTCATCACCGATCGCGCCGGCGGCGCCGCCAACAGCGCCGCGATCGAGGCGCGCAGCGCCGGTTTCCGGGTGTCGGTGCTGGGGCTGGGCACGCTCGGCGGCGGCCGCTATCGCGCACGCGACGGCGCGCCGGGTGTGGCGCGACTGGAGGACGGCGCGTTGCGCACGCTGGCGCTGTCCGGCGGCGGCGTCTACGCGCCGTTCGCACCGGGCGATCTGGATCTGCGCACGCTCGGCGTGCTCGAAGCCGGCCGGATGGAGGCGGTCGCGAGCGACGACCGTCGCGGCCGGTTGGCGCTGGACGAAGGTTTCTGGCTGCTGCCGCCGCTGCTGCTGCTCACGCTGCTGGCGTTCCGGCGCGGCGTGCTGGTGGTGGCGCTGCTCGCACTGTGGCTGCCGTGGCGGGTCGAAGCCGCCGATCTGTGGCGACGCGAGGATCAACGCGCGCATGCGGCGATGAACCGCGGCGTCGAAGCTTACCGGCGCGGCGACTATCCCGCCGCGGAAGCGGCCTGGCGTGCGCTGCCCGGTGCCGAAGCCGCCTACAACCGCGCCAACGCGCTGGCGAAACAGGGCCGCTACGACGAAGCCATCGCCGAATACGATCGCGCCCTGCAACTCCAGCCGGACATGGAGGACGCGCGCGAGAACCGCCGTCGGGTCGAAGCCGCGCGCCGGCAACAGCCCCCGTCGTCGCAACCACAACAACAGCGGCAGCAGCGACAGCAACAAGGACAACAGCAACAACGACAGTCGCAACAGCAACAGTCGCAACAGCAACAGCCGCAACAGCAACAGCCGCAACAGCAACAGCCGCAACAGCAACAGCAAAGACAGCAGCAGGATCGACAGAACCAGGAGAGTCCCCGGAACGACCGCAACCCGCAGGACCGACCCAGCCCGCAGAACGCGCCGGCGCAGACTCCGCAGCAGGCGCAGAGGCGTCCGCCACCGGCATCGCCGGCGCGCGCGCAGCCGACCCCCGCGACCCCCGCGGAAGACGCCGCCCGTCGCCAGCGCGAACAGCAGCAGGCCGATGCCGCGCAACGCGAGCGCATGCAGCGCGCGCGCGCTGCGGGCGAACGTCCTGCTGCCGCACCGCCGGCCGGCGCGCGGGCGACGCAGCGTGCCGAAACCGCCGCCGAACGCGAACGCAGGATGGCCGACGAGGCCTGGTTGCTGCGCGTGCCCGACGAGCCCGGCGGCCTGCTGCGCGCCAAATTCCAGCTCGAAGACAAGCGCCGCCGGCGCGAAGGCGATCGCTGATGTCGCGGGCTGCGCACCCGTTGCCGCGCGCTCTGCTCTGGTTGTGCGCGCTGGTGCTGTGGTCGTGTCTCGCGCCGGCCTTCGCGCAGAGCCGGGCCTGGCTGGATCGCGATCGCGTCGCCATGGACGAAACCGTGGTCATGCTCGTCGATATCGATGTCAACAGCGCCCGCGGGCTGCCCGATCTGCTGACGGCGACCCGGGATTTCCACGTGATCGATCAGCGCCTCGATCAGCAGATGACCACGGTCAACGGCGAAGTCCGGCTGCGCGTGCGCATGGCCCTGAGCCTGCAGCCGCTGCGTCAGGGCGAGATCGAAATCCCCGAATTCCGGATCGGCAGCGACCGCGTCGGCCCGCTGCGCCTGACCGTCCTGCCGCCCAAGGCCGCACCGCCGCCCGACCTGCCCCCGCCGGGCGCTGCATCGCCCGACCCGGCGAGCGCCGATGCGCTGCCGGACGTCTTCATCGACAGTCGCATCGAGACCGCCACGCCCTACGTGCAGCAGACCGTGGGCTACACCGTCTGGCTGTACTACGAAATGGAGCTGATGCTCAGCGGACGGCTCGACCAGGATCCGCCCGACGGTGCCCGCCTGCAGCGCGTCGGCGAGGACACCCAGTCCGTGCGCCAGATCGGCGACCGCATCTACAACGTGCTGGAGCGTCGGTATCTGCTGATTCCCGAGCGCGGCGGCGCGATCACGGTGCCGGGCATGCGCTTCCTCGGACGTGCCGGTGGCCTGTTCGGCGGCGGCGGCGATGTGCGCGTGCGCGGGCGCGAAGTCGCGCTGCAGGTGCGGCCGATCCCGGCGAACGCGGCGCAGCCGTGGTTGCCGCTGCGCGGCCTGCGTCTGCGCTGGCTGGAGGCGCCGCGCAGCCTGCGTGTCGGCGAGGCCGCACGGATCACGGTCGAAGCCGTGGCCGACGGCGCGGTCGCGGCGCAGGTGCCGGCGTTGAACCTGCAGGTCGGCGACGAGGCGCAGTTGTTCCCGGAAGCGGTGCAACCGGACGAGCGCTTCGTCGATGGTCGCAGCCAGGTCACCGCCGTGCGCAGCTTCTCGGTGCTGCCCGCGCGGGACGGCAGCCTGCGCATCGCCGGGCCGCGGATCGCTTGGTGGGACGTGCAGGCCGGAGTCGCGCGCATCGCATCGTTGCCGGATCTGGTGCTGCCGGTCGCACCCGCCGCGGCAGCGGCGCCGGGGCTCCCGCCGCCGGGGCCGGAGCAGGCCGCCGCGCCTGGCTACGACTGGCGTCCGCAGCGGATCTGGCTGTGGATGCTGCTGCCGCTGGCGGCGCTGGGTGTCGTGAGCCTGCTGTGGATCTGGCGGCTGTGGTTCCTGCAGCGCCGGCCGGCGCAGGCGATCGCGCCCGTGGACGCCGCGCCGGTGCAGGATCTGCAGACCTGGGCCCGTGCTCTGCAGCGCGGCGATCGCGCCGAGATCGCGCGTCTGTTGTGCGCGATGTCGACGCCGCCCGCGGCCGATCTGGACGAAGTGCGCGCGCGCCTCCTCGATCCCGCCCAGCGCGAAGCGGTGACCGCACTGCAGCGCGCCCGCTGGGGCCGTGGCGATCCCGCCGCGGCGATCGCCGCGATGCGCGCCGCCTTCGCCCACGGGCCGCGCTGGCGGGCGCCGCCCGTGCAGGTCGCGCCGGCCATGCCGCTGCCGCCGTTGTATCCGGGGCATTGAGCGCGCGGGCGCACGGCTGTCATCGCTCCTGTATCCTCCCCCGGTCCGCATCCGGGAGCCGTCATGAGCACAGAGAACGCCGCCGCGCCCAAGGGTCTGCCGTTGCATTGGAAGATCGCGATCGGTTTCGCCGCCGGCATCGGCCTCGGACTGCTGGTGTATGCCTTCGTCGGCGCCGACACCCCCTGGGTCAAGGGCTTCATCGAGTACGTCACCCAGCCGTTCTCCAGCATTTTCCTGCGCCTGATCTTCATGCTGGTGATCCCGCTGTTGTTCTCGGCGCTGGTGGTGGGCATCGGCGAGATGGGCGATGTGCGCGCGCTGGGCCGCATCGGCTGGCGCACCCTGGCGTACACGACCGTGTTCTCCGCCATCGCGGTGCTGATCGGCCTGCTGCTGGTCAACTGGATCAAGCCCGGCGCCGGCGTGGACAGCGCCGAGGCGATGCGGATGATGAGCGAGCAGTCCGAACGCGCGCAGGGCATCGTCGAAACCAGCCAGTCGCAGGCCAAGGGCCTGGACATGCTGATCGAGATCGTGCCCGACAACGTGGTCAAGGCCGCCGCCGAGAACACCATCCTTGCGGTGATGTTCTTCGCGTTGATGCTCGGCGTGGGCCTGGTCCTGACCCGCAGCGAACCCGCCGGCGCGCTCAAGCGCGCGATCGAAGGGCTGTTCGACGTGTCGATGACCCTGATCGGCCTGGTGATCCGGCTGGCGCCGTATGCGGTGTTCTGCCTGATGTTCAACCTGGTCGCGCAGTTCGGCTGGGATCTGCTGGTCCGGCTGGGCGCGTTCGTGCTGGTGGTCCTGCTGGCGCTGTCGATCCATCAGTTCGTGGTCTACTCGGCCGCGATCGCGCTGATCGCCAAGCGTTCCCCGCTCGGGTTCTTCCGCGACGTGCAGGAGGCGATGCTGATGGCCTTCTCCACCGCCTCCAGCAACGTCACCCTGCCCACCGCGCTGCGCGTGGCGGACCACAATCTGCGTCTGCCCAAGCGGGTCTCGCGGTTCGTGCTGACCGTCGGCGCCACCGCCAACCAGAACGGCACCGCCCTGTTCGAGGGCGTGACCGTGCTGTTCCTCGCCCAGTTCTTCGGGATCGATCTGAGCTTCGGCCAGCAGGTCACGGTCATGCTGGTCTGCATCCTCGGCGGCATCGGCACCGCCGGCGTGCCTTCCGGCTCGCTGCCGGTGATCGCGCTGATCTGCGCGATGGTCGGCATCCCTCCGGAGGGCATCGGTCTGGTGCTGGGCGTCAACCACTTCCTCGACATGTGCCGCACCACGGTCAACGTCACCGGCGACCTGGCGATAGCGACCGTCGTTTCCGGGCACGAATCCGACCCCGAGCCTGCACCCGCTGCGCGCGAGACGTGACCGCGGTCGCAGCGCGGCCCCGCGTTCGCTTGTGGGGCCGCGCGCGCGGCTGCAGAATCCACCCGCGGAACCCCGACGCCCCGCCCCCACCTGCGGGCCCCACGTTCATGGAGAGACCTACGATGCGTACCCTGTTGGCGATCACCCTGCTCGCCGCCGCCCTCGGCACCACCGGCGCCCCCGCGCCCGCCGCCGCTTCCGGAAAGAAGCCCTGCGAAGTCAACTTCAGCCAGGAAGGCAAGTTCATGACCGGCCGCCGTTTCAGCACCTGGGACGTGGTCCCCGCGGTGTCCGTGTCCACCGCGTACAAGCGCATCTACGCCGAAGGCACCAAGGCCGGCCTGCAGGTCGCCTCCAGCGACGAGCGGTCCGGCGTCATCTCGTTCGTCCAGCCCAACGGCGGCGTCGACGTCACCGGCGCCAAGGCCACGCTCCCCTGGAACGTCATCATCGAAGCCCAGGGCAAGGCGGTGAAAGTCACCGTCACCAAGACCACGCCCGGCGGTTTCTCCACCAGCGCGGATTTCCAGAAGGAATCGATGTGCGCGGTGATCGACGCCGCGCGCAATCCCTGATCGCCCGGCACCACCCGCGCGGAACCTTCCGCCGGCACGGCACCAGCCCACGACGCCCCTGTCCCTGCGACCGGGGCGTCGTTTTTTCGAGGCAACAGATCCGTCCTGGCGCCTCGGGGGGGGGCTTCGGGGTGCTGCGGCGAAGTCGGATAAAATGAAAATGTTTGTTGTCATAAACTGCCATTCTGTGTTCAGATGAGGCCGCGCCAACGCAGCCCGGATCGCCGATGGCCAGAGAGCATCGCAGGAGGACGCCCGCATGCGGCGGGTCGGGGAGGCCGCGGAAGTCTCGCAGGGGGCGGTTTGGAGGTGTTTTTTCCGACGAACGGGGCGTTTTTCCGTCGATTTTGGTTGACCGGGACCCCCGTGCGGCGCTAGCGTCGCCCGATGGGCCAAGGATCGCCCGGGCCGGTTCAGACTGGTCGTGGCCGCGCACATGCACAGGGGAGGTGCCAATGCGGAGTCGATGCGGTATGCCATGGATGTTCCTTGCCGTCGCGGCGGTGTCTGCCGGTCTCGCAGGGAGGGTCGAGGCGGAGGATTTGCCACCCGTGGAAGTCAGAGGCGTCGATCTGTTCCGTTTATGCGCCGATGCCGGAGGCACGTCGATCACCGATGCGCAAGGCAATTTTTCCAACTGTTATTTCGGCGGCATGAATCTGGTGCTCGACCGGATCGGCTTCGTCATGGGCGGTTCCTCGGCCGTGATGGGCAATTCCGGCAGCGGGCCCGGTGCCGCCCGCGACAGCGACCGTTGCAACGATACCGATGCCGGCAACAAGGCACCGGGCTCCAAGTTGGGGCTGGTCGGTAATCCCGTGGTCGTGTCCACCGGCAGCAAGGTCGAGACCGAAATCGATTTCGCTGCTTCCGGCGAGATGGCCCTGTTCCTCTCCAGAACCTACAACAGCGCCGGTCATGGCGTCGGTCTGTTCGGCAGGCACTGGAAAAGCAATTTCGACCACAAGCTGACCTTCGGTACCCATGCGGTCGATGCCTGCTATCCCCGTCCCGGCGGCGGCACCTGTGGCATCGGCACCAACACGGTGATCTGGTCGCATCGCCCGGACGGCCGGATCGTCAAGTATGTGAAGAACGCGACCGACGGCGTCTTCTACGAGGAAAAGCCTGCGGCAGTCGCGAAGATCGTTCGAGGTGCCGATGGTGCCTTCACGCTTCACGGCGAAGATCGCTCTATCGAAATCTATTCCTCGGCGGGTTATGTCTCGCAGATCCGCAGCGAGCATGGCGTCGGCTGGACGTTCGGTTACAGCGGCACGTACCCGGTCAGGGTCACGCACACCTCGGGCCGTTATGCCGATTTCGTCTGGAGCGGCGGTCTGCTCACCTCGGTCCGCGACCCTGCAGGGAATTACTACGGGTACGCCTATCACGCCAACCGTTTCGGCGGCGGTTTGCATCTGCTGTCCGCGGTTTCGATGCCGGGAGCGCCGGCGTCTTCCGTCGCCTATCACTACGAAGACGGCCGTTTCCCCGGTGCGCTCACCGGCAAGACGATCGGCGGTATTCGTCATTCGTGGTTCGCATACGACGACGGTGGGCTGGCCGTGCTGTCGCACCACGGCGGCAATGTCGACCGCAACACCTTCAGTCGCGAGATCGTCGGCCCGAATCAGTTGAGCGTCTTCACGATCAATCCGCTGGGAAAGGAAACCGAATACCTGTTCGAAAACGGAAAGATAAAATCGGTGACGGGTCATGCCTCCGACTACTGCGTCGGCACCTATCGCGAGACGAATTACGACGCCAACGATTACCCGGACATCGTGTCCGATTTCAACGGCAGGATGACCGACTTCGATTACAACGCAAAAGGCCAGTTGCTGCGGCAAGTGGATGCCGCGGGCACGCCGCTCGCCCGGACGACCGAGTACGTCTGGGACAATACGCACAACAGGATCGTGAGCGTCACCATCGTCGGGTTGCGAAGGATCGAGTTCGGATATACGACGGATCACCGGCTCGCATCGCTCACCGAGGTCAACCTCTCGGTCCACGGTGTCGCCAATCAGTCGCGCACCACGGCCTATGCCTATACCAGACACGCCAACGGCATGCTGGCGACGGTGACGGTCGACGGGCCGCTCGCCGGCAACGGCGATGCGGTCGTCACCACGTTCGATCCCTCCGGGGATCTGATGTCCATTGCCAACAGCCTCGGCCATCTCGTGAGCTATTCCGATCACAACGACCTCGGTCAGCCCGGCAGAATCACCGGGCCCAACGGTTCCATCACCGACTACGTCTACAATGCGCGGGGGCGCGTCGTGACCGAGCGTCGCTGGGTTGCCGGTGTCGCGGCCGATATCGTCAACGCATTCAATCCGCAGGGATTGTTGTCATCGATCACAGCCCCCGATGGCGCGGTCACGCATTACGAATACGATTCCGCTCGCCGCCTCACCCGCATCTGGCGAAACGCCAACGGCACCGTCGCCGGGAGCGCCAGCAAGGAGGATCAGCTCTACGCATACGATGCCATGGGCAACGTCACCCGCATCGACAATCGCAAACTCGTCGGCCACCACGAGAGCCAGTGCAAGCGATGGACGACCGTCGAGGGTGTGCCCGAGTGCGTCGAGGAGCAGCAGGTCTGGGTCGAGGTGCCGACCATCACCCGGACCGCCTTCGCCGATTACGATGAATTGGGGCGCATGCGCGCCCACCGCGGCAACAACGGCCAGATCGTCCGCTACGGATACGACGACAACGGCAACGTCACGACGATCACCGATGCCGCCGACCGGGTCGCGACGATGGTCTACGACGGGTTGGACCGTCTGATCACCTCGACCGACCCCCTCAACGCCATCACCCGCTTCGAGTACGACGTCGGCGACCGCATTACCAAGGTTACCGACCCGAAGGGCCTTCACACCACCTACGTCTACGACGGATTCGGCCAACTGTGGGCACAGCACAGCCCGGATACCGGCGCGACGACCTTTCAGTACAACGTGTCCGGGCAACGCACGGCGATCGTCCGCAACGACGGCACATCGCTCGGTTACACCTACGACGCGCTCGGGCGTACGACGTACGCCGGCAATGCGGACTCTGCCCGGTTCTTCTCCTACGACTGGTGCCAGAATGGTCTGGGCCGGCTCTGCGGAATCTCGGTCAACGACGCCCGGGAGCACCTCGCCTGGAGCCATTTCTTCTATACCCCGGGAGGGCAGGTGGCCATGCGTCAGGACAGCGTCGGCGGTTCCGACGACTGGACCGGCTATGCCTACGACACGTCCGGCCGCCTGACCGGCCTG
>JBIJAD010000144.1:0-9370 GCA_044345955.1 Lysobacteraceae bacterium | reverse complement strand
GTAATTGGAACCAATCCATCGGGAATCGTTGATGGTGCTTGCGCCCACGGCGATCGTCTCTGCCACCCGCGCGAGCGAGTCGGTACAAACGTCCGGATTGCCTCTGTTCCCTGCCGCCACGACGACCGGGACGCCCTTGTTGTTGTGCAGGGTACGAAGCGCAGTATCGATGGCGGATCCTCCACCTGACAGGCTGATGTTGACGACTGCCGGTTTGCGAACATTCGCGATCACCCAATTCAGTCCCGCAAGGACGGAACTGCCGACCGGCCTGCCGTCGCAGCCCGTGACCTTGACCGGATGAATATTCACACTCTTCGCGACACCCGCGACCTTCCCGCCGATCAGGGATGCGACCGCGGTTCCGTGAAAGTTGCAATCGCTCGTGTTGGTAGTCCCCGTGATCGCGTTGTATCCCGTTCTGACGCGACCCGCCAGGTCGACGTGGGAAGCCGTCACGCCGCTGTCGATCACGTACGCATTCACGCCGGATCCGGTCTGAATGTAGGTGTAGCTGTAGCTGCTGGCCGGAACAAGCTTGACGTTCTGGGCGATCCTTTGAAGATTCCACGATGCGCCTGACTGCGTCGCCTCCTGAGTCATTTCGCTGTCTTCCTCGACGTATTCGACCCTCGGGTCGGCGAGAATCTGCGCAAGCGCACGATCGTCCGCCTTCACCGCAAAACCGCGCAGCGCGTGATCGTAGACATGACTGAATCTGAACCGATGACGGGCAGCCATCTCCAGGGCGAAGTCGCGCGACTCGCGCATGCGCAGCGGTCCATTGCCGTTCAGCGGAAACTGCGATTTCTTCAGAACCACGATATAACTGCCCTCGATCGGCTTTTCCACCGTGCGCAGCTCGGCCGCATTGGCGTTCAACGTCATTCCAATACAAACACCGGAAAGCAGGGGGATCGACTTGCGGAATTTCATGGCTTTCTCCTGGAGGTTGAGATCTGGTCCAATGAAAGGAAGCGCAGACATGACAGGCGCGACCTCCGTCCATGCCGCATTCCGGAGATCTCCACCCGGCGACCGTGTCGGTGCGCGACTGCGAAGATCGGCCGATCAACATCGCTCACGACGTCCGACGTCCACACCGCCTTTCTGCGGAGGCTGATGGGTTCGCTTACGACTCCATGGCAGCAAACATCCGCGCACCGACCGTGTGCCTCTTCGGACATCGGGTCAATGCTTTTCCGGCGTTTTCAACAAGATTCAAGATGGGGCGCAGGACCGGCGCATTTCGCCGGCGCATCTTCTTGACTCGACGAGACCGGTGCATCGGCGCTCAAGAAAATTCAAGCTCCAGGCCCGGTATTTGCCGTGCGGGAACATCGAGCATGCGCTGATGTCATGCGAACAACACCGGCCGCCATGATCTGCGCGATGCGCAATCGGATATATGTCGTGTCTCCGAGCGCAAAGGATCGGCGGCGCGATCGAAACGGTCACGCCATCTGCGACGATCTCGGCTGTTCTTCGATCCTCGCGCTCGCGAACTCGCGCGCAAACGATGGCTGTCGGGCTCAGCGGACTCTCGACAACCTGCGGACCCCCGTTTCGATGCTGGAACCTGCATCCGCATTCTGGCAGTGGGCAGGCGGCGCATCCCGGATGGCGCATGGGCCCGCCGTGTCGCCTCCAGCGGCGCGCGGCGGCGTGCCGCCGAGCAGTTCCATCGGCATCATCACCATGATGGCGATGAGCATCGAAAAGACGACCGAGGCCACGCACGACAGCATCGTGAAGGCGATCGGCAGCCCGCCGAGTTGCACATCCTCATGCTCATGGTGGCGACGGGTCCGCAGATTCCGTCGTGCGGCTCGGAGATCTCGACCGCAGCCCGCTTCGTCGCTTGGCCAATCACGACAGTTGCGTCCGCTGGCCGCGAGAAGACGACCTGATTTCTTCTGCGGGGTCTGGATTGCGGTGCCCATACCGGCGCTCTCCATCGGCCTGGTCTGTCGGGGTGTGCGCGGCGCCTCTGCCGCTTGCACGTCCCGTTTCTAGCAGCCGCGCCGCCCCAGGGCTCTGCCTCTCGGTCGTTTTTCACAAGATTCAATGGTCTGTCGCCCCGCCGCCGCGATGTTCGACGCAAGTCGTTGATCAGACGGGCGTTCTCGACAGAGAACCAAGAAAAATCAAGATTCGCGGGGCGTTTTCAATGGTCGGAATCACGCCGCTGCGCGGACTTCAGGACCGGCGGGGGGCGATGCCATGCGCACGGCGGGCTTCGCCCGGCAGGCAGTCCCGGGACCCGGCGACCACCGAATCGTGCCAGGGCTTTCTGGAACCCGCCGCCGGGTCGCTGGCGCTTCGCTCGGCGACTGCGTCGCCGCGGCCGTGTCGCCCGGTCGCGCATCGGCAGGCCGTCGTCGAAAGCCGTCTTCAGCCTGCCTGGCGCCGAGGCTTGAGGGCGGCCGCCTCTCGCCGCAGTGTCTCAGCGCCGCGCAGGTCGCCCGACTTCTGCAAGGCGTCGGCGAGCGCCTCGATCGCACCGAGCGTGTCCGGATGATCGTTGCCTTGGGTCCGGCGGCGCGCGCCCAGCACCTGCCTGAGCATGCCCGCGGCTTCCCTGTGGCGATTTTGCGCCGCCATCATCCGCGCGATGGCCTCCAACGTGACCAGCACTTCCCTGCTGTCCGGCGCAAAGCTCTTCTGCAGGGCGCGCAGATTGTCGCGGTAGATCGACTCCGCTTCGGCATACCGCCCCTGCGCCGCGATGGCGGTCGCAAGCCTGTCCACATAACCCACGTGTTCCAGACTGTCTTCCGGGAATACGGTCTTCGACACCTCCACGATCCTGCGCAGCTCCACTTCCGCCTCGGCCGGACGATTCGCCTCGAGCAGAAGGTATGCGAGATTGGACGACTCGCCGAGTGTGTTGGGATGCGCTTCGCCGAGAATCCTGCCTCGGGTGCGGATCGACTCGCGAACGAGCGCTTCGGATTCTTTCAGCATGCCGTTGGCGTGATACACCATGGCCATGGTCGACATGGCGTTGAGCGTTCTGTTGTCGTCGTTGCCGAACTTGCGCCGATGGCGCTCCAGGATCTCCTTCGCATCGACCAGCGCCTGCTTCTTGTCGCCGGACTGCAGGGAGATCGCAAGGTTTTCCCGCATCGACATGAAGGTTTCGGGATGGTCCTCGCCCAGCACCCGGCGGCGGCCCTCCAGCGCCTTGCGGCCATAGGTCATGGCTTCCTTGAATTTCTGCTGGCGATTGAGAGTCATGGCCAGCGCATGCATGGCCGTCAGGGTCTGCGGATCGTCTTCGCCCAGCACACGGATACCGCCTTCCATCGCGGCGCGAAGATCCTGTTCGCTTCCTTTCAGATCCCCCATCTCCCTTCGGAGTTTTCCTCGTTTCTCCAGGGTTTCGAGCGTCAAGGGATGATCCGGCCCCAGCCACTGTCGTCGCAGCGTCAGCGCACGCTCGTAGGGGGCGACCGCGTCCTTGTATTGACCGAGGAAGAACAGGGTGTCGGCGGTGTTTTTCCAGAGCTGCGCCTGCAGCAGCGGCTCATCCTTGTAGTCTTCTTCGATCGCCTTCAGCGCAGGCGCGAAACTGTAGGTGTTGAGCTGACCCATCGCGAGATCGGTGAAATTCACGTCCTGGAGGGCGCCATCCAGTTGCCGGCGTACCTCCGCGATCTCGGCCGGATCACGGTCGCGCTGTTCTCCCTGTTTTTCGACGGCGGCAATCAGCGCCGCGCGCAAGCCCTCCCCCATCTGGGCAGGATTCAAGCTGCGGATCTGCTTGACCTGGAACTCCGCGGCCTTCTCTGCCGTCTCCAGCGCGCGCTCGGCGCGAACATAGCCGTAGACAGCCGCGCCCGTCGTCGTCAGCAGCGCAAGCGTACCGAGACCGGCGGCCGCGACGCCGAACCGATGACGCCGGACGAACTTGCGCATCCGGTACCAGCGAGAGGCCGGCCTCGCCTGCACGGGCTTGTCGTCCAGCCAGCGGCGCAGGTCGTTCTCCAGCGCGAGCACCGTGGCGTAGCGATCGTCGGGGTCGATTTCGAGACATTTGCCGACGATCCACGACAGATCGGTTTCCAGCAGCGCTTTCAATTGCTCGACCGACAGCGCGCGCCGATTCGCGATCTCCTGCTCCTGCTGCGGGTCAAGGCTGGAGAAGCGCGCCAGCGGCGTCGGCGGTTGTTCGCCGCTGAGCAGTCGCGCCAGTTCGACCGGCGTCTTCGAATTGAGCTCGTCCTCGTTGTAGGGCGTCACGCCGGCCAGCAGTTCGTACAGCACCACGCCCAGCGAATAGATGTCCGAACGGGTGTCGACACTCGCGACCGGTCCCGAGACCTGCTCCGGGCTGCTGTAGGCCGGCGTGCCCACGAAACTGCCCAGCCGGGTGTGCGCGGGCTGCGCGGCGAGGATGCCGGTGATCGACTTGGCCACGCCGAAGTCGATGATCTTCACCGCCGCCGGCGGATCCTTCGTGCGGCTGACGAGAATGTTGCCGGGCTTGAGGTCGCGGTGGATCAGGCCCTTCTGATGCGCGTGCAGCACGCCGTCGCAGACCTGCAGGAACAGAGCGATGCGCTCGCGGACGCCGAGCTTCAGCCGGTCGCAGTGCGCGGTGATCTCCTGGCCCTGCACGTATTCCATCGCGAAGTACGGCAGCCCCGACGGCGTGCTGCCGGCGTCGTACACCGCCGCGACGTTGGCGTGATTCATCAACGCCAAAGCTTGGCGCTCGGCCTCGAAGCGGGCGCGCACGTCGGCGCTCATCATGCCGGTGCGCACCACCTTCAGCGCGACCTTGCGCTGCACCGGCTCATGCTGGTCGGCCAGATACACGATGCCCATGCCGCCTTCGCCGAGCTGGTCGACGAGGCGATAGGGGCCGAGGGTCCTGCCGACGGCAGGGTCCGCTTCGATCGGGGCGACCGCGACCTCGTGCCGAGGCGGCGCGACATCGGTTGCAGTCGCCGGTACGAGCGCACGCAGACGTTCGGCCACCGCCCCAGCCGTCGGACGGCGGTCCGGTTGCTGGCCCAGACAGTCGGCGATCAGGGCGCGCAGCCCACCCGTATCGTCCACATCCTGCAGATCGCCGTCCGGCGAACGCTGCAGGTCGCCGGTCGCCAACTGCAGCAGCAGTACGCCCAGCGCGTAGACATCGCCGGCCGCGGTCGCGGGTTCTCCGGCCACGCGTTCGGGCGAGAGATAGCGCGCATCGGCATCGCCTTCGTGGCCGGTCAGGGTCAGGCCGGTGCGGGTGATGCTCAGGGGCTCGAGCAGGTCGCGGTCGGTCAGATCGCTCAGACCGAACTCGCCCAGACGGGCGTGTGGAATGTCGCCCGGCCCCGCCGCGTCGATCAGGATGCTGCCGGCCGCCACGTTGCGGTGCACCACGTCCACGGCATGCACCGTCGCCAGCGCGTGCGCGATCTCGGCCCCGAGGCGCAGTCGCTCGGCGAGTGCGATGCCCGCCGGTCCGCCTTTCGAGGCCATCCACTCCGGCAGCGTGCCGCCGGCCGGAGCGTCCATTTCCAGGTGATAGGGCGGCTCTTCCAACTGCCAGTCGATCACGACCGCGGTCTCGGGACGCCCGCCCAGCGTCTCTCGCAGGTAGCGCAGCAGCTTGGTCTCGCGACGCAGCGCCTGCAGGTGACGTTCGTTGCGGCAGAAGCGGAACATCCGCCGCTCGCCGCTGGCCTGCTCTTCGGCCAACCAGGTGTCGGTGACGGCATTGCCGCCGAGCCGGCGCGACAGATGCCAGCCGGGCCGGCCGGCGATCGGCATCCCGACGGTGAAGCCGGCGGTCGCGTTCTCGTCGAGAGGCCGCGCAAGCACCGTCAATTGATAGCCGCGGCGCGGAATGGTGCGGATCAGGGGTTTGTCGGGATCGGTGTCTTCCAGCGCGCGTCGCAGGGTATGCACGGCATGCGTCAAGCCGTTCTCGCCGACCAGGGCATTGCCGCGCCAGGCCCGTTCGATGAATCGCTCGCGGGGGACCATCTCGATCCCGGCTTCGGCGAGGCAGGCCAACACTTCCAGCAGCTTGCGATTGAGCGGCATACGCCGATCGGCGTATGTCGCGCACCCGGCGATCGGGTCGATCAGGCGACCTGCAAGTTCGTAGGGACGGTCCAGATATGCATCGTCCACACCGGGCGGCTCTCGCATGGGCTACCTCCTTGGCGGTATCCCGAAGCATAGCGGCCCGAATCCGGGCCGAAACAACCGCCGATGCCGCCCTGCACGCCGGCCGTCGTCCCGCAGCGATCGGGCCGGAAGGCCGTCATCCGGCCTTGGATTTTTCAGTGGGCAGCGGCGATCCGCTGCTCACCCGCAGATCTGCAGCGAAGACCGCGACGTCGGGCCCAGGGCCCGACCTACCCCGACCTGCGCTTGAACAACCACAGCGAGAACACCACCATCGCCAGCGCCGGAATCAGATAGGCGATTCGGTAATCGAACTTGAACACGCCGGCGAGGCGCACGAACTGGGTCTGCACCAGCCAGAAACCGAGCGAGAACAGGATGCCCATGAACAATCGCTTGCCGAGGCCGCCGCTGCGCAGCGAGCCGAACGCGAACGGGATCGCCAGCAGGCACAGCACCAGCACGTTGACCGGATAGAACCACCGGCCCCAGTAGTGTTCCTGGAACTCGCCGCTGTCCAGGCCGTTGCGTTCGCGGTATTCGATGCCGGACTTGAGCTGGGACGCGGTCATGTAGCGCGGACGCCAGATGTTGCGGGTGTTGGCGGCCAGCGCGGCGGCGTCCAGGCGCGAGGCCCAGCGCTGCTCCTTCGCGGTGGTGCGCACCGCGGACTTGGCTTCGAAACGGGTGTGCTCGACGTCGCGCAGGATCCACGCACCTTCGCGGTGCTCGGCGCTGGCGGCGCGGGTGATGGCGCGCAGGCGGCCGTCCTCGGCCAGCTCGAACAGGCGCACGTCGCGCAGCTCCAGCCATTGCCGGCCGCCGGCGCTGCGCTCCTGTCCGGTCTGTGCGTTGAGGAAGACATCGCCCTCGCGCGCCCACAGGCCGGAGAACTGGGCGACGATGACATCGTTCGACTTCGCCGCGGCCTTGAGCGTGTCGGCGCGGCGCTGCGCCCAAGGGCCGAGGGTTTCGCCATTGACCACCATCAGCGCGGTCAGCGCGGCGAGGGCGAGGACCACCGAGAGGCTGATCCGGCGACGCGACAGACCCAACGCGCGCAACACGGTCAGTTCGGAAGTGGCGGAGAGCTGACCGAGGCCGATCACCGCGCCGATCACCGCGGCGTAGGGGAACAGCATGTAGGCGCGACGCGGCAGGCTGTAGGCGACGTTGGTCGCGGCGGCGAGGAAATCGTAGCGACCGGTGCCGACGTCGTCCAACTCGGTCAGCAGGCCGCTGATGATCGCGTCCAGTCCGACCAGCACCGCCCAGGTCAGGATCACCGAGCCCAGCACGACGCGGCCGATGTAGAGATCGTGGATCTTCGGAAAGGGTCTCATGGGAGCGGCCTCATGCGCTGCCCCGCACCGGGCGCGGCCGACGGATCGCGCCGTCTCTCGCATACAGCCACACCGCCACCGTCAGCAACGGCAGCAGCAGCCACCACAATCCGAGCATGGCCGGTACCATGCCGTCCTCCAGCCATTGCGTGCCCAGCATCATCAGGAACACGCCGAACAGATAGATCAGGAAACCGATCGCGAGGTTGCCGTAACGCGCCTGGCGCGGCGAGCTGCGCGAAAGCGGGATCGCCAGCAGGGCGAAAGCCAGGGTCAACAGCGGCGGCGCGATCCGCGCGTGCAACTGGGCGTCGGCCTCGGGGCGCGGGTCGCCGAGCAGGGCCAGGGTCGGCTGCAGTTCGATCGCGTCCTGCTTGCGGCGCGGGCTGAGATCCGGCGGCAGGTGAACCTCATTGCCGGCGTAGCGCATCAGCCGGTAGTCGCGGCCGGCGCCGAGCGGTCCTTCGACCTGGAAACCCTGGGCGAGATCGAGGTAGCGATCCTGGCCGTTCTGCACCGACAGGGTGCCGGTCTGTGCGGTGGTCACGTCGAAGCGGTCGTCCTTCTGCCGGTAGACGAACACCCGCTGCATCTCGCGGTTCTCCGGCGACATTCCGCCGATGTAGATCACCCCGCCGCCGCCGGGCAGTTCGGTGAAACGGCCGGGCTCCATGCCGGCGACCAGGAGATTGCGGCCGGCCTCCTCGATCATGGTCGCCGAGGTACGGTCGGCCCAGGGGCCCAGCCACAGCGAGCAGGCGCCGACCACGGCGACGATCGGCAGGGCCATTCCGGCCAGCGGGCGCAGCATGCGCCACGGGCCGACCCCGATCGAGACCAGGACAGGCATCTCGGCGTCGCGGTACAGCCGTCCCATCGCCAGCATCAACCCCAGCATGACCGCCAGCGGCAGCAGCAGCGGCAGCCAGGTCAGGAACACCAGCCCGAGCTGGGCCAGCAACATGCCGGCGGGCACCTTGCCGCGAGCCACGTCCTGCAGCACGTCCGCGAAAGCACCGCCGACCAGCACGATCAGCACCACCACCAGGACGGCGAAAGTGCTCTGCGCGAACTCGCGGATCAGGTATCGGTCCAGCTTCAGCATGCGGGGCAGGGGTCGGTGCGCCGGGCACCCGGCGGGGGCTTTGCATTAAACTCGCGGGTTCTGCGCGGGCGCGACCGGCCCCGTCTCCGGGGCCCGCGGGCGTCGGGGGATTGTACGGAACGGCGACCGCCCGGGCGCACTGCCTGAACGGAGCGCGTCCGCCGGTTCAGCGCCGCCGCCCAGCGCCACCGCCCCGCGCCTCCTCCATCGCACGCCCTCACGGAACCCGATCCATGGCCCTCGCCTTCAGCCTGCACGACGCCCCCGCCGACACCGCCGCAGCCCATGTCGGCGACTGCATCGTGGTCGGCGTTTTCGCCGACAAGACCCTCACCGCCACCGGCCAGGCGCTCGACGCCGCCAGCGGTGGTCGGATCTCCGCCCTGATCGAACGCGGCGACCTCACCGGCAAGGCCGGCAGGACCGCCCTGCTCCACGACCTGCCCGGCGTGACCGCGCCGCGCGTACTGGTCGTCGGTCTGGGCGACGCCGCCAAGTTCGGCGTGCCGCAGTACATCAAGGCCGCCGGGGACGCCGCGCGCGCGCTCAAGGACGGCGCCTCCGCCAGCGTCCTGTTCAGCCTGAGCGAAGTGGCCGTGCCCGGCCGCGACGCGGCCTGGAACACCCGCCAGGCGGTGATCTCGATCCGTCATGCCTGCTACCGCTACACCGCCACCCTCGGCGAGAAGAACAAGTCCAAGGGCGAGAGCAAGCTGGCCGCCATCGCGATCGCCGGCAGCGACGCCCGGGCGCTGGCCCACGGCGAGGCGATCGCCGAGGGCGTCGC
>JBIJAD010000280.1:0-5353 GCA_044345955.1 Lysobacteraceae bacterium | reverse complement strand
CGCGAAGCGTCTCCGGTCGCGCATGTCGCAGCGAATGCGACTGACGTTCGAGGACGCGGGGGTCGCGGAACCGCAACACCGCGCCGGTCCCTGTTCCGGCGCCGTATCTTCCTCAGGATGAAAGAAGGAGTGCACGCAATGTCGAAGTCCGACGAGACCGTCGTCCGCCCGCTGGCCCGCTCTGTCGCGCGCGAACTGACCGCGCAGGAGATCGAAAACGTCGCCGGTGGCAAATTCCCGATCCACACCCACGCCACCGGCCCGAACGGCGACGATCCGGGCGATCCGGGCGATCCGGCGATCTGATCGGCCGCACAGCGCCCGGTCCGCGTCCCGCGGCTTGATCGTCGCGGATAGCGCCCTTGCGCAGACGACCGACGCGCCGCGCACCGCAAGGGGCGCGGCGTTTTCATGTCGCACTTCCCTTCCACGCATTCGCGACTCCGCACCGATGCCCGCCATCGACGCCACCGCCCCGCCGCAGCCGCTGATCCTCTCCTGGCTCGCCCACGACGTACACGCCGCGGCGGTGCGCTGGGCGCTGCGTCGCGGCGGCCTGCAGCCGGTCTGGGCGCAGACGCTCGCCGATCCGGCGATGACGCCGGTATCGCTGTACGCCGACGCTGTCGGTGGGCTGCGCTTCGCCGGCGGCATCCGCTCCGGCACCGCTTCCAGCGTCTGGTTCCGCAGGCCGCGACTGCCGGAGGCATTTCCCGGCGCGGCGGCGGCGGATCTGGTCTTCCTGCGCGACGAATGGAAACGCCACGTCGCCAACGTGCATGCGGTCGCCGGCTCCGCGGACGGCGTGTTCTGGGTCAATCGGCCCGATCTCGCCGCCGCGGCCGAGAACAAACTGCTGCAACTGCGCGCGGCGCACCGCTGCGGACTGCGCTTCCCGGCGACCCTGGTGTCGTCGGATCCGGGCGAAATCCGCCGCTTCTTCGCCGCGCATCCGGCGGTGATCCACAAGCCCTACGCCACCCACAGTTGGCGCGACGCCGAGGGTCGTATCTTCAGCACCTATGCGCGCCTGCTCGCTGCCGAGGACCTGCGCGACGACGACGCGCTGCGTCTGTGCCCGGCGATCTACCAGGCCTGCGTGCGCAAACGCCGCGATCTTCGCGTGACCGTGATCGGTCAGCGGATGTTCGCGGCGGCGGTGGAAGCCGACGATGCCGGCGACGGCGTGGTCGACTGGCGCGCGGCGGCGATCGGCGGCGGCGAGCGTTGGCGCACGGTCGCGCTGCCGGCCGCGGCCGAAGCCTCGCTGCGGCAGTTGATGGATACGCTGGGACTGGCGTTCGGCTGCATCGATCTGGTCGTGGACGAGCACGACCACCTGCATTTCCTGGAGATCAACCAGGCCGGGCAGTTCCTGTTCGTGGAGCATGCGCTGCCGGAACTGCCGCTGCTGCGCGCGACCGCGGCGATGCTGGGTCAGGCGCGCGTCGACTACACGCTGGAGGCGATGCCCGCGGACATCGCGTATGCGGCCTTTCTGCAGGACCCGGAAGAAATCGCATGGTGGGCATCGGTGGCCGGCGGCATCCGCGGCGCGGACGGCGCGATTCCCGGGGTCAGCGAGGAATAAAGCCGCGCGCGACGGCGGGCGGATCAGCCGCCGCGCGAGGCGCGGACTTCGATGGCGCGCAGGTCCGCGGCCAGATGATCGAGCACGCCGTTGACGTAGGTGTGGCCGTGTTCGGAACCGAAGCGTTTGACCGATTCCAGCGCCTCGTTGATGACCACGCGATACGGCACGTCCACGCGATGGGCGAATTCGTAGGCGGCGATCCGCAGCGCCGCGCGTTCGATCGGATCGACCTCCTCGATGGCGCGATCCAGATGCGGTGCGAGCGCGGCGTCGAGCGCGGCGCGGTGGGTCTCGATGCCGTGGATCAGGTCCTCGAAATAGGCCAGATCGGCGAGCTCGCGCGCCTGCTCGTGGGCGAACTGGGTGACGATCTCGCGCGCGCTGGCGCCGGACAACTGCCAGGCGTAGATCGCCTGCAGCGCGCGACGACGGGCGCGGGTGCGCAGCACGGGATCGACGCCATCCGGTCGACGATGATGCGGCTTGCTCATGAGCGGACCTCCGTGGCGGGCCAGGGATGGCCCGCACGCCGCAACGCAACGCGTTGTGGCGGAGCCGCGTCCGGACCTGTGCCGGACGCGGCGAGCGTGCGTCGGGCAGGAAGCCCGATCGCGCGCGAAGACGTGCAATCGACGCCATCCGGTCGACGATGATGCGGCTTGCTCAAGGCAGCTTCTCCAGCAGATTCGCCATCTCGATCGCGACCAGCGCCGCCTCTTCGCCCTTGTTGCCGTGGTTGCCGCCGGCGCGGGCCTCGGCATCGGCGTAGCGATCGACCGCGAGCACGCCGTTGGCGACCGGCAGGCCGTAATCGAGGGAAACCCGCATCAGCGCTTCGGAGCAACCGTCGGCGACCTGTTCGTAGTGACGGGTGTCGCCGCGGATCACGCAGCCGAGGGCGACGATGGCGGCATGCCCGGCGGCCGCGGCCAGACGCGCGGCGGTCACCGGCAGTTCCCAGGCCCCGGGGACGCGGATCACGTCCACCGCATCATCGGCCACGCCGTGGGCGCGGAAGGCCTCGCGCGCACCCGCGACCAGTTGCTCGGTGATGCGCGGGTTCCAGCGGCTGGCGATGATCGCGAACCGGGCGCCCTCGGGGGCGCGCAGATCGCCTTCGTGATGCGGCATGGGGCTGGCTCGAAGCGTGGGCCGGGTATTGTAGCGGCCCGCAGGCGGCCGGTCAGAGCCCCACGTACTCCACCACTTCCAGTCCGAAACCGGCCAGGCCGACCTGCTTCCGCGGCGTGCCCAGCACCCGCAGCCGGCCCAGGCCGAGGTCGGCCAGGATCTGGCTGCCGGCGCCGTTGCGGCGCCATTCGGCCATGGCGCCGCCGCGGGCGGGCGGTTCGGGCTGTTCGCGGATGCGCGCGAGCAGGGCGTCGGCGTTCTGCGGCTCGCCGAGCACGACCAGGGCGCCACGGCCCTCGGCGGCGATCCGGGCCAGCACATCGCCCACCGCCGGGCCGAAATCCGGGCGCCGCCAGTGCAGGGCCTCGGCCAGCGGGTTGTGCATGTGCACCCGGACCAGGGTCGGCTGCGCCGGGTCCGGCTCGCCGCGCAGCAGGGCGAAATGCAGGCTGCGGCTGATCTGGTCGCGATAGGTGAACAGGCGGAACGTGCCGTGCCCGGTCTCGATCTCACGCACATCGACCCGTTCGATGGTGTGCTCGTTGTGCAACCGGTAGCGGATCAGATCCTCGATCGAGCCCATCTTCAGGCCGTGCTCGCGCGCGAACAGCTCCAGTTGCGGGCGCCGGGCCATGCTGCCGTCGGCGTTGAGGATCTCGACCAGCACGCCGGCGGGTTCCAGCCCGGCGAGCAGCGCCAGATCGCTCGCCGCCTCCGTATGCCCCGCACGATTGAGCACGCCGCCGGGCTGGGCCATCAGCGGGAAGATGTGGCCGGGCTGCGACAGGTCCTCGGCCGATGCGTCCGGACGCACCGCGGTGCGCACGGTGTGGGCGCGGTCGTAGGCGCTGATGCCGGTGGTCACGCCTTCGGCGGCCTCGATGCTCACCGTGAAGTTGGTGCCGTGCGGCGAAGTGTTGTCGCGCACCATCGGCGGTAGCCCGAGCTGGCGGCAACGCTCGCGGGTGAGCGAGAGACACACCAGGCCCCGCGCATGGGTGACCATGAAATTGATGTCCTGCGGCCGCACCAGCTCTGCGGCCATGATCAGGTCGCCTTCGTTCTCGCGGTCCTCGTCGTCCACGATCACGACCATGCGACCGGCGCGGATTTCCTCCAGCAGTTCGGGAATGCTCGCGAAACTCATGACACCTCTCGTGCGGCCAGCAGACGCTCGACGTAGCGCGCGACCAGATCGACTTCCAGATTGACCGCGTCGCCGACCTTCGTCGTCGAGAACGCGGTATGCGACACGGTATGCGGGATCAGCGCGACCTCGAAGCCTTCGCCGTCGACCGCGTTGACGGTCAGGCTGACGCCGTCGACGCAGATCGAGCCCTTGACCGCGATGTATTTCAGCAGCGCCGCGGGCGCGGCGAAGCGCCAGCGCTGGGCGCGGGCGTCGTCGTGCACCGACAGCACCCGGCCGAGGCCGTCGACGTGGCCGCTGACCAGATGCCCGCCGAGGCGGTCGGTCGGGCGCATCGCGCGCTCCAGATTCACCGCATGCCCGACCGACAGCGCGCCCAGCGTGGTCAGGGCGAGGGTTTCGGTGGACGCATCGGCGGCGAAGGAGTCCGCATCGAATTCGACCACGGTCAGGCACACGCCGCTGATCGCGATGCTTTCGCCGAGCGACACCCCATCGAATGGCAACGTCCCGACGCCGATGCGCAGGCGCATATCGCCGCCGCAGGGTTCGAGCGCCAGGACATGGCCGACGCCTTCGATCAGACCGGTGAACATCAGGCTTTCCTTCTCGCGTGCACGAACATCGGCCAACGCAGCGGCACCGGACCGCGCTCGCCCCAGGCCTCGGCCATCGACCACGCGTGGCTTGCGACCGGATCGATGCCCTGCGCCTCGCGATACCGCTTGACCGCGGAATAGCTGGAGAAATAGTCGAGCATGCGGGTCAGCGGCCACTCGGTTTCGATCGCCGTCGGTGCTGCCGCGGCATCGATGGCATCGAACGGCATGACGATATCGGCGTAGGCGCGATCGACCAGCACGCGCTCCGCCGGCCAGGCGTCGCGGATCCGCGACGCGAACGCGGCGACGCTTTCGCGCAGCGCCTCGGGCACTTCGATGTCCCGATAGCCCCAGACCACCAGCACGCCGGCGGGCCGCAGCACCCGCGCGCATTCGGCGAAGAACGCGGGCCGGTCGAACCAGTGCAGCGCCTGGGCCACGCAGACCGCGTCGACGCTGGCGTCGCCCAGACCGCAACGTTCCGCCGGCTCGACCGCGTAACGCACGTTCGACCGCTCCGGCGCCTGGGCGATCTGCTGGGCGCTGGGATCGGTCGCATGCACCTCGGCGAACACAGCGGCCAACCCGGTCGTGGCCTGACCGCTGCCGCAGCCGGCTTCCCAGACGCAGCCGCGCGCCGGCGCGATCGCCGCGATCCACTCGAACAGCGCGCGCGGATAGTCCGGACGGGCGAGCGCGTACTGCGTCGCCACCGCGGAGAAGTGATCCGCGAAGCCGGGGGCGACGCCGGTTCCGCTGCCGATCTCGCTCACGCGCCGCGCTCCGGCCGCAGCAGCAGACGCAGATCCTCGCCGATGCGGCGGGTTTCCACCGTCTGCAGATGCAACCGCTGCGCCATGTCCTCGATCCGCAGAC
>JBIJAD010000350.1:0-4315 GCA_044345955.1 Lysobacteraceae bacterium | reverse complement strand
CCGTCGAACAGCGGCCGCGCATCGGCACCGAGCAGGATCGGCGCGACGTACAACAACACTTCGTCCACCAGCTCCGCGCGCAGCAGCGCACCGGCGAGGGTGGCGCCGGCCTCGACCTGGACCTCGCCGATCTCGCGCGCGGCCAGCGCCTGCAGCACCGCTTCCAGATCGAGCTGGCCGTCGCGGATGCGCACCGCCATGCGTGCGGCGTCGAAACCTCGGGGCGGCTTGGCGTCCGGCGCGTGGAAGTACAGCGTCGGCGCCTCTCCGGCGCGGACCCGCCCGCGACCGACCGTGGCCAGCCCCGGGTCGAGCACCACCCGCAGCGGCGGCACGAATTCGGGTGCGTCCTCGCCATCGAAACGCACGGTCAACTGCGGATCGTCGGCGAGCACGGTGCCGGCGCCGGTCAGCAGCGCACCGGCGCGCGCGCGCCAGTGCATCACGTCGCGGCGCGAGGCCTCGCCGCTGATCCATTTCGAATCGCCGCCGGCGAGCGCGGTGCGCCCGTCGAGGCTCATCGCCAGCTTCACCCGCACCCACGGCCGCTTGCGTTCGACCCGCGACAGGAAGCCGCGGTTGAGCCGGCGCGCGGCGCCCGCCATCAGGCCGTGTTCGACCGTGATCCCGGCCGCGCGCAGCGCGTCGAAACCGGCGCCGTCCACCTGCGGGAACGGGTCGCGCATCGCCGCGACCACGCGACCGACGCCGGCCGCGATCAGGGCCTCGGCGCAGGGGCCGGTCTTGCCGTGATGCGCGCAGGGCTCCAGCGTCGCGTACACGGTCGCGCCGCGCGCGCGTTCGCCGGCGGCCTGCAGCGCGACGATCTCGGCATGCGGCCCGCCGGCGCGGGCATGCCAGCCCTCGCCGACCACCTCCGCGCCTTGCGCGATCACGCAGCCCACCATCGGGTTGGGCTTGGTGGTGTAGGCGCCGCGCTCGGCCAGGCGCAGCGCCTGCGCCATCAGCGCGTGGTCGGTCGCGGTGAAAGACGCGGTGTCGGCCACGATCAGCGCTTCTTCTTGTCTTTTTCGCCCGGACGCTCGAACGGCACCACCTCGCCGCCGAGCAGGGGCAACTGGCCCTCGCCCGGCAGTTCGCGTTCCAGGCGGTCGAGTTCCTCGCGGAAATCGGCCACGTCCTCGAACGCACGGTAGACCGACGCGAAACGCACGAAGGCGACGTGATCGAGCTTGCGCAGCTCGGCCATCACGAATTCGCCGACCCGGCGCGAGGGCAGTTCGCGTTCGGTGGTCATCCGCAGTTGATGCACCACCGCGCGCACCGCGGCCTCGATCTGCTCCTCGGACACCGGCCGCTTGTGCAGCGCGCGGTCGAAGCCGTGGCGCAGCTTGCGCGCGTCGAAATGCTCGCGGCGACCGTCGGATTTGATGATCGCCGGCAACTTCAGTTCGATCGTCTCAAGCGTGCTGAAGCGCTCGCCGCAGGCCTCGCATTCGCGCCGGCGGCGGATCGTCGCACCGTCTTCGCTGACGCGCGAATCGATGACGCGGGTGTTCTCGTGCTGGCAGAACGGGCAGTGCATCAGTCCTCGGCGACCCCGTAGGCGACGATCTGGTAGGCGAGATCGCGGATCGGCTTACCGTCCAGTGTGGACGGGCGATAGCGGTTCTCGCGGACCACGCGCATCGCAGGCGGAACGAAGGAAGGATCGGTCGCGCACACCGCTTCCGTGCGGGCGACCTTGCCCTCGGCATCGATGAACAGGAGCAGGCCGACCGCACCCGGGGTCCCGGCATTCAACAGCGCGCGCGGATAGTCCGCGGCCGGCGTGCGCCAGGTGACCGCGAGCGGGCGATAACCGGAAGCCTGCCCGGGCGGAAACCAGTCGCGGGCGTCGGTCTGGAGACTGTCGGCGACGGCGGTGCGGGTCGCGGGATCGGAACAGCCGAAACCGTCCATCAGCCGCACCCGCTCCTGCTGGCTCCGCGCCTGTTGATGCGCGGCTTCGTCCTCGGCTTTGTCGTTCGCGGAGGGCGACAGCATGGCTTCGGCGCGGACATGCTCGGGAACGCTCGGCGGCGCCTCGGCCTGGGCAACGGCAAGGCCCGGGGCGAGGAAGAGCGCGCCGACGAACGCAGCGAAGCGCTTACCCATAGACCGGATACTTCCTGCACTGCGCCGTGACCGCGTCGCGCACGCGGGCGATCACCGCCTCGTCGTTCGGCGCATCGAGCACGTCGCAGATCCAGTTCGCGAGATCCACGCAGTCCTGCTCGACATAGCCGCGGGTGGTGATCGCCGGCGTGCCCAGGCGGAGGCCCGAGGTCACGAACGGCTTCTGCGGATCGTTCGGCACCGCGTTCTTGTTCACGGTGATGTGGGCGCGGCCGAGCGCGGCTTCCGCGTCCTTGCCGGTCAAACTCTTGCCGGAAGCCGCCTTGCCGATCATGTCGACCAGCATCAGGTGGTTCTGCGTGCCGCCGGAGACGATCTTGTAGCCGCGCGCGATGATGGTGTCTGCCATCGCCTGCGCGTTCTTCACGACCTGCTGCTGGTAGGCCTTGAACTCCGGTTCCAGCGCTTCCTTGAAGGCCACGGCCTTGGCCGCGATGACGTGCATCAGCGGGCCGCCCTGGATGCCCGGGAAGACGATGCTCTGCAGCTTCTTCTCGATCTCTTCGTTGGCGCGCGCCACGATGATGCCGCCGCGCGGGCCGCGCAGGGTCTTGTGGGTGGTGGAGGTGACCACGTCGGCGTGCGGCACCGGGTTCGGATACACGCCCGCGGCGACCAGACCGGCGACGTGGGCCATGTCGACCAGCAGATAGGCGCCGACCTTGTCGGCGATCGCGCGGAAGCGCGCCCAGTCGACCACCTGCGAGTAGGCGCTGAAACCGGCGACGATCATTTTCGGCCGGTGCTCGAGCGCCAGACGTTCGACTTCGTCGCAATCGATCAGGCCGCGATCGTTCACCCCGTACTGCACCGCGTTGAACAGCTTGCCGCTGAAATTGACCTTGGCGCCGTGGGTGAGATGACCGCCGTGCGCGAGCGACATGCCGAGAATGGTGTCGCCCGGCTGCAGCAGCGCGAAGAACACCGCCTGATTGGCCTGCGATCCGGAATGCGGCTGCACGTTCGCGTAGTCGGCGCCAAACAGTTTCTTCGCGCGATCGATCGCCAGTTTCTCGGCCACATCGACGTATTCGCAGCCGCCGTAGTAGCGCTTGCCGGGATAGCCCTCGGCGTATTTGTTGGTGAGCTGGCTGCCCTGCGCCTCCATCACCCGCGGGCTGGCGTAGTTCTCGGAGGCGATCAGCTCGACGTGATCTTCCTGGCGACGGTTCTCCGCCGCGATCGCCGCGGCCAGTTCGGGATCGAAACCTTCGATGCGGGTATCGCGCGGGAACATCGGCGCTCCGTGGGGGGTTGGAGGAGACCCGCGATTGTAGCCGCGGGGGCCACCCGGGGCCACCCGAAGCCCCTGCCCGGGGCCCGGAAACTGGCGGGAAGGGGGGTGTTCGGGCGATAATCGCGGCATCCCGTTGCGACCCGCGGCCCTGCCCTTCCGGCAGGCCGTCGCCGTCCGCCCAACCGGCCCGCTTCCGCGATCGCGAGGCGCGCCCTTCCGGAGCCCCCATGCAGTACATCTACACCATGAACGGCGTCAGCAAGACCGTGCCGCCGAAGCGCCAGATCATCAAGGACATCTCGCTGTCGTTCTTCCCGGGCGCCAAGATCGGCCTGCTCGGCCTCAACGGCGCCGGCAAGTCCACCGTCCTCAAGATCATGGCCGGGGTGGACAAGGACTTCCAGGGCGAAGCCCGCCCGCAGCCGGGCATCAAGGTCGGCTATCTGGCGCAGGAGCCCGAACTCGACCCGAACAAGACCGTGCGCGAAGCGGTCGAGGAAGGCGTCGGCGACGTGCTCCAGGCGCAGGCCGCGCTGGACGCGATCTACGCCGCCTACGCCGAGGAAGGCGCCGACTTCGACGCGCTTGCGAAGGAGCAGGAGCGGCTGGAGGCGATCCTCGCCTCGGGCGATGCGCACATGCTCGAACAGCAATTGGAAGTGGCCGCCGACGCCCTGCGCCTGCCGCCGTGGGACGCGAAGATCGGCAAGCTCTCCGGCGGCGAGAAGCGCCGGGTCGCGCTGTGCCGCCTGCTGCTGAGCAAGCCGGACATGCTGCTGCTGGACGAACCGACCAACCATCTCGACGCCGAATCGGTGGAATGGCTGGAGCAGTTCCTGGCGCGCTTCCCCGGCACCGTGGTCGCGGTCACCCACGATCGCTACTTCCTCGACAACGCCGCCGAGTGGATCCTCGAACTCGACCGCGGCCGCGGCATTC
>JBIJAD010000138.1:0-9802 GCA_044345955.1 Lysobacteraceae bacterium | reverse complement strand
GCTGTATCTGGAGGCTTTGCTCAACTACGAGGACCGCTGGTTCTGGCGCCATCCTGGCGTGAATCCGGTGTCGATGCTGCGCGCAGGCTGGCAGATGCTGCGCAGCGGCGAAGTGGTCTCCGGTGGTTCGACCCTGACCATGCAGGTGGCGCGCATTCTCGACGCCAAACGCACCCGTCACACGCGAACGCCGCTGCGCAAGCTGCGCCAGATCCTGCGCGCGATCCAGCTCGAAGCGCATCTGTCGAAACGCGAGATCCTGATCCTGTATCTCGAACGCGCGCCGTTCGGCGGCACCATCGAGGGCGTCGAGGCGGCGAGCTGGGCGTATCTGGGCAAGCCGGCGGCGCGCTTGTCGCATGCGGAAGCCGCGCTGCTCGCGGTGCTGCCGCAGTCGCCGAGCGGGCGCCGCCCGGACCGCCATCCCGAGGTCGCGCAGGCCGCGCGCGACAAGGTGCTGGCGCGCATGGCCGTACTCGGGGTCTGGTCCGAGGAAGTGGTCGCCGACGCGCGCATCGAGCCGGTGGTCGCACGCGAACTGCAGTCGCCGATGACCGCGGCGCTGCTGGCCCAGCGTCTGCGCAGCGGCGACCCGCGTTCACCGCGGATCGTGTCCACGCTCGACGCGAATCTGCAGCGTACCCTGGAGGAGCGCGTCGCCGCGTATTTCTCCAATCTGCCCGAGCGCACCTCGGCCGCGCTGTTGGTGGTGGACAACGCGAGCATGGAGGCGCGGGCCTATGTCGGTTCGGTGAAATTCGGCGACGACAAGCGGCTCGGCCACGTCGACATGGTCCGTGCCTGGCGTTCGCCGGGATCCACGCTCAAGCCGTTCCTCTACGGCATGGCGATCGACGACGGTCTGATCCACTCCGAAAGTCTGCTGGTGGATGCGCCGCAGAGTTTCGGCGATTACCGCCCGGGCAATTTCGGCGAAGCCTTCAACGGCCCGATCGGCGCCGCGCAGGCGCTGCGCCTGTCGTTGAACGTGCCGGCGGTGGATCTGCTCGACCGGGTCGGCCCGCAGCGCTTCGCCGCGCGCATCGGCCACGCCGGTCTGGCGCTGAAATTTCCCGGCGAAAGCAGGCCGAATCTGGCCTTGATCCTCGGCGGAACCGGCGCCCGTCTGGAGGATCTGGTCGGCACCCATGCGGCCTTCCATCGCGGCGGCGTCGCCGGCCGGGTGCGTTACACCGCAAGTGATCCGAAGATCGACCGCCGCGTGCTGTCGTCGGGCGCGGCGTGGATCGTCCGCGAGATCCTCGAATCGAATCCGCGCCCGGGCGAGCTGGAGCAGTTCGATCGCGGTTCGCGGCCGCGGGTGGCGTGGAAGACCGGTACCAGTTACGGCTTCCGCGATGCCTGGGCGGTGGGCGGGACGCGCCGCTACACCGTGGGCGTGTGGGTCGGTCGTCCCGACGGTACGCCCTTGCCGGGGCAGTACGGCGCGATCACCGCGCTGCCGCTGCTGTTCGAGGTGATCGACACCCTGCCCGGCAGCGTGCGCGATGCCGCGCCGGCGAAGCCGCCGCCGAACGTGGCGAAGATCGACATCTGCTGGCCGCTGGGTGTGGCCGCGGACGGCCTGCCGCCGGCGCCGTGCCAGCGTCGTTTCGAGGCCTGGACCCTCGACGGCGCGGTGCCGCCGACCCTCGCCGAACGCGATGCGCGGCTGTGGAACCCCGGCCGCGAGCGTTTCGAGATCGATCTGGACAGCGGCCTGCGGGTGACCGCGGTCTGTTCGCTGCCGCATCGCACCGCGAGCCGCGAGATCGCGCGCTGGCCGGCGCTGGCTTCGCCCTGGTTGTCGGCGGAGACGCGGCGCGCTTCGACCCTGCCGCGGCTCGCCGACGATTGCATGGCAGACGGCCGCGACGCCGCGGAGGAACTGCGCATCGACGGCCTCAACGACGGCGCGATGCTCGCGCGCCCGCCCGGCAGCGCGCAGGGCGTGCGCCTGTCGCTGCGCGCGCTGGGCACCGATCGCCCGGTGCAGTGGCTGCTCGACGGCCGCTGGATCGGCGAGACCGAAGGCCGCGCCTCGCTGGTACGCGATTTCGAGGAACCCGGCGACCGCACGCTGACCGCGCTCGCCGACAGCGGCGCGTGGACGCGAGTGCGGTTCCGGGTGATGGAGTGATGGTGCGGTTCGCCGGCGCTTGTTGCCGAGCGATCGCCTCAGCCGAGCTTTTCGAGCATGTGTTCCGCCGTGGACACGCGGAATTCGCCGGGCGCTTCGACTTCGAGCTGCCTGACCACGCCGTTTTCGAGGTACATCGCGAAACGCTTGCTGCGGATGCCCATGCCGTAGGCGCTGGCGTCCATTTCCAGACCGAGCGCCTTCGCGAAGTCGCCGTTGCCGTCGGCGAGGATTTCCAGCTCCGCCGGTGCGCCCTGGCTTTCGGCCCAGGCCTTCATCACGAACGGATCGTTCACCGACATGCAGGCCACGCCGATGCCCTTGGCGCGGAACGCGTCGAAGTGCTGGATGTAGCCGGGCAGATGTTTTTCCGAACAGGTGGGCGTGAATGCGCCCGGCACCGCGAACAGCACCATGTTCTTGCCTTCGAAGAAGCGATGGGTGTCGACGGTGTCGATGCCGCCGTTGATGCGCTTGATGTTCACTTCGGGGATGCGATCGCCGATCTGGATGCTCATCTTGAACTCCTGTCTGTGGCCCGCGAGGGGTGGGGGGATGACCGGCGGACAGTGTAGGCCGAAACATGAACGCAGGGATGACAGACCTTGAAAAACCGGCTGTCGTTCGCATCTGAAGGGCATGGCGGCCGTGGTGCCGCCCCAGACAAGGAGCATTCCATGAGCCTCACCCGCTATCAGCAGGCTTGGCCGGCCCAGGCCCGTCTGCACGACGATTTCAAACAGTTCCTCGACCGTTTCCTCGCCCCCGGCGACAACGCCGACGAATCCGCGGTGGTCACCAGCCAATGGGTGCCGCGCGTCGACATCAAGGAAGAGGCGGATCGCTTCGTGATCCTGGCCGACCTGCCGGGCGTCGATCCGCAGGACGTCGAAGTGCTCATGGACAAGGGCATTCTCAGCATCAAGGGCGAACGCAAGAGCGAAATCGTCGAACAGTCGGAGCGTTTCTCGCGGATCGAACGCCGCTACGGCAGCTTCCATCGCCGTTTCGCGCTGCCGGACACCGCCGATGCCGACGGCATCACCGCCAGCGGTCGTCACGGTGCGCTCGAGATCGCGATTCCGAAGAAGCCCGAATCCACCCCTCGTCGCATCCAGGTCGGCGCCGCCGGCTGAAATCCGGGCGTTTTACCAGCTCCGAAGCGGCCGCGCGATGCGGCCGCTTCGCTGTCCGTCGTCGCGTGCGCAGCTTCGCGGCCGGGTATTCCCGGCTGCGCCTGCTTGGCTGCCGCAGCGCTTCCCGCTAGTCTGCTTTCACGAGCACGTTCCCACCGGCCCGGCCCACCGGCCCGCCCCACCGGCCCGCCCACCAGCCCATTCCCATCGCATTCTCCGGACGACGACCGCGCCATGCGTTTCAAGGACTATTACGAGATTCTCGGTGTCGAACCCGGTGCCGGCGAGGCGGAGATCAAGACCGCCTATCGCCGGCTCGCGCGCAAATACCATCCCGACGTGAGCAAGGAGCCGGGCGCCGAAGAGACCTTCAAGGCCGTCAACGAAGCCTACGAGGCGCTGCGCGACCCGCAGAAGCGCGCGGCCTACGATCAACTGCGCGCCCGCGGCTACCGCCCCGGCGACGAGATCCAGCCGCCGCCCGGCGGGTTCGGCGGTGGAAACGGCGGTTTCGATTTCGACGAGATCTTCGCCGGCGGAGGCAACGGCGGTTTCAGCGATTTCTTCCAGGAGCTGTTCGGCCGCGCCCGCGGTGGCGGCTTCTCCGGCGGCCATGGCCCGCGCGCGCGCAGCGACGGCAGCATGCGCGCGAAATTCGCGGTGCCGTTGGAAGCCGTCTATCGGGGCGAGCCGGTGCGGGTCAACGTCGGCGGCCGCACGCTCGACGTGCGCGTGCCGCGTGGCGTCCGTCCCGGACAGGCGATCCGGTTGGGCGGACAGGCGCCCGGCGGCGGCGATCTGCTGCTGGAGATCGAATACGCTGCGCACCCGCAGTTCGAGGTGGACGGCCGCAATATCCTGCACGTGCTGCCGGTGGCGCCGTGGGAAGCGGCGCTGGGCGCGACCTTGAGCGTCCCGACCCTGGGCGGGCCGGTGGAGCTGAAGATTCCGCCGGACTCCGAAGGCGGGCGCAAGCTGCGTCTGCGCGGCCGCGGCCTGCCGGGCAGCGGCAGCAACGCCGACGGCGATCAGATCGTCGAACTGGAAATCCTCGCCCCGCGCGCCAACACCGACGGCGAGCGCGACGCCTACCGACAGATGCGCGACGCCTTCGGCGACGACTGGCGTCGGGCCTGAGCGATTCGCAGGCCGGAAACGCAAAAGCCGCCTTTCGGCGGCTCTCGGCATTGCGACGGGGGGCGGAGGATCAGCCCAGACCCGACACGTACTTGGTGATCGTCTCCGACAACTCGGATTCGCTGAAAGGCTTGGTCAGATAGGCCTTGGCGCCCTGGCGCATGCCCCAGACGCGATCGGTGTCCTGGTCCTTGGTGGTCACCAGCACGATCGGGATGTGCTTGGTGGTCGGCTCGCGTGTGATGGTGCGGGTGGCCTGGAAGCCGTTGAGGTTCGGCATGACCACGTCCATCAGGATCAGATCCGGGATTTCGCGCTTGGCGACTTCCACGCCTGCGGCACCGTCCTCGGCGGTCAGGGCCTCGTGGCCGAGTTTTTCGACGATGCGGCGGATGCCCATCAACTGCGACGGCGAGTCGTCGACGATCAGAATGCGAGCCATGCGGACCCCCGGAATAAACTGGCGTCAGTGTAGTCTGCCGCAGCCCGGGCCGGAAGCGCCCCCCGCGGGATTGTTGATGCAGTGCACAAGCCGCGGCGGAGTCAGCCGATACTTACCAGCGTCCGCCCGAAACCGCCGCCGGCAAGCAGGTCGCGGAACACCTCGGGCAGTCCCACCAGGCCCACCTCGCGGGTGCAGATCGCGTCCAGATGCGCGGGTTTCCAGTCCGAAGCCAGCCGTTTCCAGACTTCGTCGCGGATCTCGCGTGCGGTGCCCGCCGAAGCCACGCCGAGCAGCGACACCCCGCGGATGATGAAGGGCATGACCGTGGTCGGCAGATCGGCGGTCGCCGCCAGTCCGGCGCTGGCGACGTTGCCGTAGGGCCGGGTCCGCGCCAGCAGGCTGGCGAGCATCGGCCCGCCGACGTTGTCCAGGCCTCCGCCGAAACGGGCGTTCTCCAGCGGCCGCGCCTCGCCGAGGACATCGCGGCCCAGCACCTCGGCGGCGCCGAGCGACTTCAGGTACGCCGCATGCTGCGCCTTGCCGCTGATCGCATGCACTTCGTAGCCTGCGCGGCTGAAGATATCGATCGCCAGCGACCCGACGCCGCCGGTGGCGCCGGTGACCGCCAGCGGCCCGTGCGCCGGGCGCTGCCGGTTCTCCTCCATCCGCAGCAGGGCGAGCCCGGCGGTGAAGCCGGCGGTGCCCAGGATCATGCTCTCGCGCAGGCTCAGCCCGGCGGGCAGGGGAATCGCCCATTTCGCCTCGATCCGCGCGTATTCCGAATACCCGCCGTCGCGGGTCTCGCTCAGCCCGCAGCCGGTGACCAGTACCGCATCGCCTTCGCCGAACGCCGGATCGGTCGAAGACACCACGTGCCCGGCGACATCGATCCCGCCGACCAGCGGAAAAAAGCGCAGGATCTTGCCTTCGCCGGTGCCGGCCAGCGCGTCCTTGTAGTTCACCGACGAGTAGGCGGTCTTGATGACGATCTCGCCCGGTGCGAGGTCGTCGAGCGAGATCTCCTCGATCCCGCTGCGGTAGCCGGCGGCGTCGTTGTGGATGCGGAAGGCGCGGAAGGTGGTCGGCTGTGACATGTCGAGGCGGCCCGGGTCGTCGATGCCATCATGATCGCATGAGGTCGCGGGCGGATGCAGCGAAGGGCCAAGGCCCGACATTCGCGCGAAGGCGATGTTTTTTTCGCGTGGATGCCGGGTTTCGCTTCGCGGAAGCGAGTGGCCTCAGCGCAACTCCTTCCTCCGCTTCTCGTCCAGCCACTTGTCCGCCTGCGCTGGGGTGTAGTCGCGCATCCACGCGAACAAGGCGTCGAGGTCTTCGCCGTGCCAGAGGTCGCGGCGCTGGTCGGCGTGGAGGAAGCGTTCGGCGACCATGCGGTCGAGCATGCCGATCAGGGGGGCGTAGAAGCCGTCGACGTCGAGGAAGGCGCAGGGTTTGTCGCCGAGGCCGAGCTGGCGCCAGGTCAGCATCTCGAACATCTCGTCGAGGGTGCCGAAGCCGCCGGGCAGGGCGACGAAGGCGTCGGCGAGGTCGAACATCCGCGCCTTGCGCTCGTGCATGTTGGCGACGACTTCCAGCCGGGTCACGTCCGTGTGCGCGACTTCCCACTGCACCAGTTGTTCGGGGATCACGCCCACGACCTCGCCGCCGTGCGCGAGCACTGCGTCGGCGACGACGCCCATGAGCCCGACATTGCCGCCGCCGTAGACCAGTTGCAGGCCTTCGCCGGCGATGCGCGCGCCGAGCGCCCGGGCGCGTTCGGCGTAGAGGGGTTTGGCGCCGGCGTTGGAGCCGCAGTAGACGCAGATCGATTTCATGATGCGGGTCGTCGAAGGTCGATGGATCATTGGTCGGATCGGAGCAGCATGATGCCCGAGATCCGTTTGAGCTTCCCGCGTTTCGCGGCGGGCGTCAGCGCCATCAGCGTCCGCCAGAACCAGACGTGCGGCATGGTCCGTTTCAGGCGCAGGGCTTCGTCCCAGTGCGAGCGGAATTCCTGTTCGCGCCAGCCGAACGGCGCGAAGAAGCCGGTGCCTTCGCGCGGGCCGAACACGAACGGTGCGTTGCCGGCGCGCAGCAACGGCGACCAGGTCTTTTCGAGCCGGCGCAGCAGCGTCGGCGAGGCCAGGTCGCTCAGCCACCAGCGGGCCTTCGCGATGTCGTGCAGGTCGCGGGCGAGGGCGGCGACATCTTCCGCCTGCAGGTAGATCAGCAGGCCTTCGGTGATGACCAGGGTCGGGCCATCGTCGGCCACGCTCGCCAGCACGCGCTGCCGTACTTCGGCCTCGCGCAGATCCGCGGCGACGAACTCGAGCCGGCAACGCGGCGTTTCTCCGGCCATGCCGGTACGGAAGTGGTCGATCATCTCCGGCATGTCGACGTGCACCCAACGCAGATCGGCGGGCAAGTCCATACGATACGGGCGCGCATCGAGCCCGGCGGCAAGGTTGAGCACGGTCTTCGCGCCCTCGCGCACGCAGCGCGCGACGATTTCGTCCATCACCGCGGTGCGCACGACCAGAGGCCAGCTCATCGCTTCGCCATCTGGCAGCTCGCGGACGATGGCCTCGCCGCGTTCGCCGCCGAGCCGGCGCGCATACGGGTCCCGGAAGATCGCGTCCCGGCGTTCGCTCTCCATGGCCCGGTAGATCGCGACCCACAGCGCGGTGTCGGAGACGTTGCGGATCGAGTTGGGTGCGCTCATCTCAGGCGCCCTGCGCACCGCGTGCGAGCAGCCACTGCACCAGGGTCACCCCGGCGAAGCCCGCGGCTCCGGCCAGGGCGAAGGACAGGCCGACATGCAGGCCGCCGCGCAGCGACAGCGCGAGCACCACGAAGAACGGCATGCCGCCGAGCACGAACCAGAAGATGCCCATCGCCATGTCGGCGATCTGGCGAGGGTCGCGCGTGTCGGCATACAGCCAGCCGAGTACCAGCAGCGATGTCACCGGCAGCGAGGCGACCAGCGCGCCGAGATGGCCGGGGCGTTTCGCCAGTGCCGAAGCGATCAGCACGATCGCGACGGTGACCGCGATCTTGATGCCGAACTGGATGTTCACGACTCCTCCCGGAAACGGTGGCGGGATTGCCTGTCGGCGCCAGTGTACGCCGCCGCCCGGCGCGACCCCCTGTCGGGCCGTGGGCCGCGATCAGAAGCCCTGGATCAGCCGGCGCGCGCGTTCCGTCTCGCTTTCCGCGGCGTCTTTCCGCCGCTTCCGATCGTCGGCCTCGATCCGTTCGGCCAGTGCCGCCCGGCCGTAGTCCGTGCGCGCGTCGTACTCGGTATCGCGTGCCCGCAGCTCGGACACGACCGCCTCGCGAACGCGCCGGGCCGTGCGTTCGAGGGTTCTGCAATCGGGCGCCGCTGGCAGGGCCTGCAGGCGGCGGCGCAGTTCCGCTGCGGCCCGGACCGCATTCTCGCGGTGGCCTTCCTCGTGCTCGACGAGGGTTGTCGACAACCATTCCCAACGCTGCAACAGCGTTGGTTGCGGCATGCCGGCCGGCTGCCATCGCGGCAGATGGAGATCGATCTCGGTTTCCACGACGACTTCGCCGATCGTGCATCGCCCTGGCGAGGACCACAGCGTGTAGCGCGCGGTCAGGGTGCTGCGGGTGAGGCCCGTGGACGGATGGCCGAAGGCGTTGCGCGGGCCGCGCGCATCGAGTTGACGGCGCATGTCGGCGATGCGAGTGGCGTCGACGTCGTAATACGTCCTGTTTTCGCGGATGACGATACCCGTTGCCGATGCGAGGGGCGCGAGCGGCGTTCGCCGACTCGGGTCGATCACCGGGACATCGTCGGGGGGGCGGGGCTCTTCAGAGGCGCGGGCTTCGACGCTCTCGGCAGTCGGTGTCGAAGGCGGGGTCTGAGGCATTCCCGCGAGCGTCGGCATGACGAAGAACGCGAGAACCGCCGATGTCGCCTGCAAGGCGCGACCGTGGGCGGATCCTGCGGCGGAGAGCGATCGCGGCATGCAGGGGGCGGGGATGGGGCGACAAGGAGGGCCGCGAACGCGAAACGCCGGGCGTGCGCCTGGCGTTCCGGGGCAATGACGTCGCGCTCAGTTCGCCTTGTGGATCGCCCGCTTGTGCACCGCCATCGCCGCGTCGTGCACCGCTTCGGACATCGAGGGGTGCGCGTGACAGATGCGGGCGAGGTCGTCGGCGGAGCCGCTGAACTCCATGGTCAGCACGCCCTCGTGGACGAGTTCTGACACGTTCGCGCCGACCAGATGCATGCCGAGCACGCGATCGGTCTCGGCGTGCGCCAGCACCTTCACGAAGCCGGCCGGTTCGCCCATCGCCACCGCGCGGCCGACGGCCGCGAACGGGAAGCTTCCGACCTTGTACGGGATGCCCTCGGCCTTGAGCTGTTCCTCGGTCTTGCCGACCCACGCGATTTCCGGCTCGGTGTAGATCACCCACGGAATCGTGTCGAAATTGACGTGGCCGGGCAGACCGGCGATCAGCTCGGCCACGGCGATGCCTTCCTCGAAGCCCTTGTGCGCCAGCATCGGCCCGCGCACGCAGTCGCCGATCGCCCACACGCCGTCGACGCCGGTGTGGCAATGCTCGTCGACCACGATGCGGCCGCGTTCGTCGAGCTGCACGCCGGTGCCTTCGGCCAGCAGGCCCTTGCTCGCGGCCTTGCGGCCGACCGCGACCAGCAGCTTGTCGAACACGACGTTCTGCTCGCCCGAGCCGTCGGCGTAGGTGACGTGGACTTCGGACGACTTGCCTTTCTTCTTCACCTCGGCCTTCGAGACCTTGGCGCCGAGGCGGATGTCCAGACCCTGCTTCTTGAACTCGCGGGCGGCGACCTTGGCGGCTTCGGCGTCGGCGGCGGCGAGGAAATCGGGCAGCGCCTCGAGGATCACGACCTCGGCGCCGAGCCGCTTCCACACGCTGCCCAGCTCCAGGCCGATGACG
>JBIJAD010000137.1:0-9808 GCA_044345955.1 Lysobacteraceae bacterium | reverse complement strand
AACGCGCCGCAGCGCGCGGACGAACCCGACGACCGGTGTTGCTGTTGGTGCCCGGGGGCGCCACAGCGGCCCATCACCGCGACGACGACCAAACGCGCCGGAGCGCGCGGACGAACCCGACGACCGGTGTTGCTGTTGGTGCCCGGGGGCGCCACAGCGGCCCATCACCGCGACGACGACCAAACGCGCCGCTGCGCGCGGCAGAACCCGACGGCCGGTGTTGTTGGTGGTGCCCGGGGTGGGACTCGAACCCACATACCCTTGCGAGTGGGGGATTTTAAGTCCCCTGCGTCTACCGTTTCGCCACCCGGGCCCGCCTCAAGCATGCCTCAGCGGGGACAAACAAAAAACCCGCCTCGGGGGCGGATTGTTTGCTGAAAGATGGAGGCCTGGGTCGGAATTGAACCGCGCCGCAGTGGCGACCGGCTGCGACGAGGATGAACGCGCCGCAGCGCGCGGTGGACCGGAACCGCCGCGGAAACAAAAAACCCGGCGTATCTGCCGGGTTCTTCGCTGAAGATGGAGGCCTGGGTCGGAATTGAACCGGCGTACGCGGATTTGCAGTCCGCTGCATGACCACTCTGCCACCAGGCCGGTGGCCGGGATTGTATCGGACGATCCGACGGATCGACCAATCCCGAAAACGACAAACCCCGGCGAACCGGGGCTTGTCTGAAACTGGAGCGGGAAACGAGACTCGAACTCGCGACCCCGACCTTGGCAAGGTCGTGCTCTACCAACTGAGCTATTCCCGCGGAGGAGGCGGAATTTTAGCGTCTGCCGCGGCGCTGTCAACACTCTTCTTCTCGTCGGCCATCAGGCTGGGCCAGGCGGCGATCAGATACTGGGCGCCCGACCACAGGGTCAACAGGGCCGCACCGGCCAGCAGCCAGTCGCCGATGTGGAAGATCGGGTCGCCCGGCCACGCCGCCGGCTTGCGCCCGGGCACCACCGAATACAGAAGCATGGTCAGCGCGACCATCTGCACCACGGTCTTGATCTTGCCGATCAGCGCGACCTTGACCGTCGCGCGCTGGCCCAGCTCGGCCATCCATTCGCGCAACGCGGACACCGCGATCTCGCGACCGACGATCACCGCCGCCCAAAGCGCCATCCAGCGCGTGGGATGGCCTTGCACGATCAGGAACAGCGCGACCGCGACCATCAGCTTGTCCGCGACCGGGTCCAGAAAGGCGCCGAAAGCCGAATGCAGGTGATAGCGACGGGCGATCCAACCGTCGAGCCAGTCGGTGATCGCGGCCAGGGCGAACAGCGCCGCCGAAGCGAAATTGGTCCAGCCGTAGGGCATGTAGAAGACCACGACCAGCACCGGGATCATCAGGATCCGGGCGAGGGTCAACATGGTCGGTACCGTCAGGGTCATGGGGTTCCTTGCGCGTGTAGCAGGGTGTTGAAAAACGCGTGTCCTGCGCGTTTTTCAGGTCGCCGGTCCGGCACATGTCCGGACCGGCTCCCGACGAAGCAATCGCCTGCGCGCCTGCTTCGTCGGCGCAGCCATCCCGACTGCACTGGCAGTCGGTCGTTCAACCGTCTGCCAGACCGTGGAGAGCCGCGTAGATCCGGCCGGCGAGCGCCGCGTTCACCCCCTCCACCCGGGCGATTTCCTCGACCCCGGCAGCCCTGAGCCCGGCCAGCCCTCCGAAATGCCGCAACAGATTAGCGCGTCGGCGCGGTCCGATGCCGGGAATGTCTTCCAGACGGCTGGAGACTCGCGCTTTCTGCCGGCGTCCACGGTGGCCGGTGATCGCGAAACGGTGCGCTTCGTCGCGGACCTGCTGGATCAGTTGCAGGCCTGACGAGGCCGCCCCGGGGTGCAATTCGCGGCCGTCCGGCAGCAGCAGGGTCTCGTCGCCGGGCCGCCGGGCCTCGCCCTTGGCCACGCCGACCACGCAGATGCCGGTGAGGCCCAGATCGGCCAGCACCGCGTTGGCCTGCGCAATCTGGCCGGCGCCGCCGTCGATCAGCAGCAGATCCGGCAGCACCGCCTGCGCCAGGCGCTGCGCCGCCGCGGTCGCTTCGCCCTCGCCCGCCTCCGCAGCGCTCGCGCCGGGTACGGTTCCGCTGTCCGGGTCCGCCGCCTCTGCGGCGGCCTCGGCCGCGCGCCGGAAACGCCGTTCGAGCGCCTGGCGCATGGCCGCGTAGTCGTCGCCGGGAGCCACCCCCTCGATGTTGTAGCGGCGGTACTGGCCGCGCACCGGGCCTTCCGTGTCGAAGACCACGCAGGAGGCCACGGTGGCCTCGCCGAGGGTATGGCTGATGTCGAAGCACTCGATCCGCTGCGGCAGCTCCTCCAGGCCCAGCAGATCGCGCAGGCCCTCGACCCGGGCGCGCTGGGCGGCGTTGCTGCCCAGCTCGGTAGCGAGCGCCAGCTCGGCGTTGCGGCGGACCAGATCCAGATAACCCGCGCGCTCGCCGCGCACCCCGGTGCGCAGTTGCACACGGCGCCCGGCCGAGGCGCCGAGCGCCTCCTCGATCAGATCCTGCTCGGGAATCGCGCGATCGAGCACGATCTCGCGCGGCGGCGCCTGCTCGGCGTAGTACTGCGAGACGAACGCGCCCAGCACTTCCTCGGCGCTGTCCGCACCGTTGGTCTTCGGGAAGAAACTGCGGGTGCCGAGATTGCGGCCGTCGCGGAACATCAGCAGCACCACGCAGGCCTGGGACTGCTGCATCGCCACCGCGAGCACGTCGAGGTCGGCGGCCTTGCCGTCGACGTACTGGCGCGACTGCAGCTTGCGGATCGAGGCGATCAGATCGCGCAGCCGCGCGGCGTCCTCGAAATCCAGACGTGCGCTGGCCGCTTCCATCGCCGCGGTCAGTTCGGCCGTCAGTTCGTCGCTGCGGCCTTCGAGGAACATCGCGGCCTGACGCACGCTTTCGGCGTAGTCGCGCGCCGGCACCAGGCCGACGCAGGGCGCGGTGCAGCGGCCGATCTGATGCTGCAGGCAGGGCCGCGAGCGGTTGCGGAAGACGCTGTCCTCGCAACTGCGCAGGCGGAAGATCTTGTGCATCAGGTTCAGTGTCTCGCGCACCGCCGGCACGCTGGGATACGGGCCGAAATAACGCCCGGGCAGCGCGCGCGGGCCGCGATGGAAGGCGATCCGCGGCCAGGCCTCGCGGGTCAGCACCACGTAGGGGTAACTCTTGTCGTCGCGCAGCAGCACGTTGTAGCGCGGCTTCAGCGACTTGATGAGCTGGTTTTCCAGCAGCAGCGCCTCGGCCGGGGTGCGGGTGACGGTGACGTCCATGCGCGCGATCTGCGCGACCATCGCAGCGGTCCGCGCCGGCAGGGCCTTGGTGAAATAGCTGGCGACGCGCTTCTTCAGCGAGGCCGCCTTGCCGACATACAGCAGGCTGTCGTCGGCGGCGTACATGCGGTAGACACCTGGCGCGACGGTCAGTGCGCGGGCGTAGTCGCGCCCATCGAAGCTGCGGCCGTCGACGACGCCGCCGTCGGCGGGCGCCGCCGGCGCGGAGGCGCGCTCCCGGCTCATTCGCGACTCACTCGCCAATGGGGATCTGGCGCAGGCTGCCTTCGGACGGATCGAAACGCAGGACCGCGTGGGCGTCGGTGTCGGCGATCCAGACCACGCCGTTGAACACCGCCAGGCCGGCCGGGCCGTGCAGCCGCTGCGGCAGGCTGATGGTGCTGAGCTCGCCGCCGCCCAGGCGCAGGGTGCGCAACTGGTCGTTGCCGCTGTCGGCGACCCACAGCACCGGCGCACTGCCGTCCAGCGCGATCGCCTGCGGCTGCTGCAGCAACGCGTCGCTGCGCGAACCCTCGATGTTGCCGAAGCGCCAGGCGCCCTGACCGACCAGGGTGCTGACCTGGCGGGTGCGCAGATGCACGCTGCGGATCGCCGAGGCGGCTTCGTCGCAGACATAGAGGATCTGCTGCACGATCGCCAGCGCGGTCGGGCCGACGAACGCGGCGGCTCCGCCTTCGCCGTCGGTCAGTTCCATCGCTCCGGAACCGGCCAACAGCCGCATCGAGCGGTCGCCGAGGTCGTAGGCCCAGATCCGGTTGTCGCCGGCGGTGGCGATGCAGACGACGTTGGAGGGCGAAACCGCGACCGCACGCGGTTGGTCGAGCGCGACCGAGCGCGGATCGTGGACGACGCCCTCGCTCGGCGCGCCGGGACGGCCGGCGCCGACCAGGGTATCGACATCGCCGCTGTTCAGGCGGATGCGGCGGATCGCGTGATTGCCGGTGTCGGCGACGTACAGCGCGTCGCGCTGCAGCCACAGGCCCTGCGGGTTCTGGAACGCGGCCAGCTCCATCGGGCCGTCGATGAAACCGGGACCGCCGCTGCCGAACTGGCGGTGGATGCGCCCGGCGAGGGTGCACTCGAGCACCCGGTGATGGCCGGAATCGACCACGTAGAGATATTGCTGGTTGGCCGCGATCCCCATCGGGAAGCGCAGCGGCAGGTCCGGTTCGCGGTTGCGGCGCAGTTCGATCGGTTCGGGATTGATCGACTGCGGCGTCTGTTCGCCGCGCAGTTTGGCGACCTGGGCGTCGAGATCGCGCACCGGGCCGTCACCGACCACCCGGTCGCGGATCCGGCCCTGATCGTCCAGGAACACCACGGTCGGCCAGGCATCGACCCCGTAGTGCTGCCACATCGTCCAGTCGGCGTCGTGCGCGACCGGGAACTCCAGCGGCAGCCGATGCAGGCGTTTGAGCACCCGCTTCGGATCGCGTTCGTGATCGAAACGCGGTACGTGGATCGCGACCACGTGCAGATTGTCGCCGTGGCGCTTGCGCAGGGTCGCCAGATCGGCGAGCCGCTGCTGGCACCAGGCCGAGCCGGCGTTGACGAAGGCGAGCGCGGTGATCTTGCCGCGCAGTTGCGCCATGCGCAGTGGGCTGGCCAGATTCAGCCATTCCAGCGAGGCGGGGAATTCGGGGGCGGGGTGGGTATCCATGCGTCGATCAGCATCCGCAGTCCGGGCGCGAGCGTCAACCGTTCAGCGCCGCGCGAGACCGCCTTCGGACAGACGGGCGACGATGCCGGCCGCGGCGGCGTCCACCAGCGACCACACCCGGCGGAAATCCTCGGCGTGGCCGGTGTACGGGTCGGGGATGTCCGCGCCGGCGCCCAGCCCCGCCCATTCCAGCAGCAGCGCCGCCTGCGCCGGGGTCCCGGCCGGGGCCATCGCGCGCACGTCGCGCAGCACGCTGCGGTCGGCGCAGAGCAGCCAGTCGAAGGCTTCGAAATCGGCCGCACGCAGCCGGCGCGCACGCTGCGCGCGGATATCGACCCCGAACCCGGCCGCGACCGCGATGCTGCGCGGGTCCGGCGGTTCGCCGGCATGCCAGCCGCCGGTGCCGGCGGAGTCGACTTCGACCCAGTCGAGGCGGTGGCGGTCGAGGTGGGCGCGCACCGCGCCCTCGGCCAGCGGCGAACGGCAGATGTTGCCGAGGCAGACCATCAGCAGGCGCATCTCAGCCTGCCTCCCGCAGTTCGGCCAGGCGACGCTCGGCGCGCTCCAGATCTTCGGGGGTATCGACCCCGGGCGGGAACGGTTCGGGGGCGAGCGCGACCGCGATCCGGTGGCCCGCCTCCAGCGCACGCAACTGCTCCAGCGCCTCGATCCGCTCCAGCGTCGACGGCGGCAGGGCCGCGAATGCGGTGAGGAAACCGGCGCGATAGCCGTAGATGCCGATATGGCGCAGCCAGGCGCCGCCGGGCGGCAGGGTCGAACGGTCCGCGGCGAAGGCGTCGCGCGCCCAGGGAATCGGCGCGCGGCTGAAATACAGGGCATCGCCGCTGCCGGCGCGGACCAGTTTGACCGCATTGGGGTCGAACAGGGTCGTGGCCTCGTCGATCGGGGTCGCCAGCGTGCTCATCGGCGCCCCCGAGGCGATCAATACCTCGGCCACCGCGCGGATGCCCGAGGCCGGGGCGAAGGGTTCGTCGCCCTGCAGATTCACTACCACGGTCTCGTCATTCCAGCCGGCGATGCGCGCGCATTCGGCCAGACGATCGGTGCCCGAGGCGTGATCGACGGCGGTCATCGCGATCTGCACCCCGCTGCCGGCGAGCGCATCGGCGATGCGGGCATCGTCGGTCGCGACCCAGACCTCGCGCGCGCCGGCGGCCAACGCACGCCGCGCAACGTGCAGCACCAGCGGCTCGCCGCCGAGCGGTCGCAGCGGTTTGCCCGGCAGCCGCGATGCCGCATAGCGGGCCGGAATGGCGACGACGAAGTCCACTGCTCCGCCGCTCATCGCCCCCCCCTCGCCTGCAGCGCACCGACCCCAGCCCAAGCCCAGCCGGCGATCGCCAGACCCAGCCACAGGAACGCGACCGCGAAGCAATTGCCCGCGAACGGCAGGAACGGAAACGAATTCATCACCGGCTGATCGAGCAACTGCGGCCACAGTTCCAGCGCAACGAAATCCAGCACGGTGCGCAGACCCATCCACATCGGAATCAGCCAGCCGGCGGAGAGCAGTGCGATCACCGCGCGGAACACGGGGCTCGGCGGGACGCTCGGGGAGTTCGGAGGGGAAGTCATGGGCGCTCCTCTCGGGCACGGTGTCGCAGTCGATCCAGCAGGGCGATCCAGAAGGCTTCGGGCAGTTGCGCGCGAACCGGGACGCTCCAGGCACGGTCGTCGGCGAAGGCGGCGCATTTGACCGCGTCCTTCTCGGTCATCAGCACCGGCAGATCGCTGCCGAAGGCCAGGTCTTCGGCGCGGTAGCGATGGTGATCGGGAAAGGCGTGCGGCACCACCGCGATCCCGGCCTCGCGCAGGGTGGCGAAAAAGCGTTCGGGGTCGCCGATGCCGGCCACCGCATGCACGCGCTGGCCGGCGAAGTCGGACAGCGGCCGGCTGCGCGCGCCGCGCAGCGCCAGCGCATCGCCCGGGCCGAGCCGCATCGGCCATTCGCCGAACGCCGCTTCGCCGCCGTCGGCGCCGAGATTCAGCACCCGGAAATCGCAGCGCGCGCCGCGTTCCGCCGGTTCGCGCATCGGTCCGGCAGGCAGCGGCAGGCCGTTGCCGTAGCGGCGGCGGCCGTCGATGACTTCGATCTCGACATCGCGCGCCAGCCGGTAATGCTGCAGGCCGTCGTCGCAGACGATCAGATCGCAGCCGGCTTCGGTCAGCGCCTGCGCCGCCGCGGGTCGATCGCGATCGACCCGCACCGGCGCACCGGTGCGGCGCGCGATCAGCACCGGCTCGTCGCCGCCCAACGCCGGATCGGTATTGGCGTCGACCCAACGCGCCTCGCCGGCGCGCTCGCGGCCGTAGCCGCGGCTGGCGACACCGGGCGCGTAGCCCTCGGCGCGCAGGCGTTCGACCAGAGCGATGGTCAGCGGGGTCTTGCCGCTGCCGCCGGCGATCAGATTGCCGACCACGATCACCGGCCGCCCCGGATGCTGCGAACGCAGCAGGCCGCGGCGATACAGCCCGCCGCGCGCGGCGACGGCTGCGGCGTAGATCCTCGACACGACGCGCGCCGGCCACGGCGGCGTGCGCTCGCCGAACCAGTATCCGGGCGCTTGTCGGCCGGCGCCGCTCATGCGCTGGCGTCGGCGGCGTCCGGTTCGCGGAACTGCATCCGGTGCAGACGCGCATACAGGCCACCGCGCGCCAGCAGTTCGGCATGGGTGCCCTGCTCCACCAGGCGGCCGTGGTCCAGCACCAGCACCTGATCGGCATGCTCGATGGTCGAGAGCCGGTGCGCGATCACCAGCGTGGTGCGATCCGGCATCAGCCGCTCCAGCGCGTCCTGCACCAGGCGCTCGGATTCGGTGTCGAGCGCGGCGGTGGCCTCGTCGAGGATCAGGATCGGCGCGTCCTTGAGGATCGCGCGCGCGATCGCCAGGCGCTGACGCTGGCCGCCGGAGAGACGGCCACCCTTGCTGCCGATGCCGGTGTCGGCGCCTTCGGTCAGTTGATCGACGAATTCGCTGGCGTTGGCCGCATCCAGCGCGGTGCGCACCTGTCCGGCCTCGCGTTCGGCCAACTCGCCGTAGGCCACGTTCGCGGCGACGCTGCCGTCGAACAGCATCACCTGCTGCCCGACCAGCGCGATCTGCCGGCGCAGGTCGGCGAGACGGAGATCGGCGAGCGGCCGGCCGTCGAGCAGGATCTCGCCCGCTTCCGGCTCGTAGAACCGCGGGATCAGCTTGATGAGCGTCGATTTGCCGCTGCCGGAACGGCCGACGATCGCGGTCACGGTGCCCGGTCTGGCGACGAACGAGATGCCGCTGAGCGCCGGCGCGTTCTGGCCGGGATAACGCGCCGCGACCTCGCGGAATTCGAGCAGGCCGGCGGCGCGATCGAGCGTGCGCGCGCCGGTGTCGCGCTCCTCCTCGGCGTCGAGCACCGCGAACAGGCGCTCGGCCGAGGCGATGCCCTTCTGCAGCATGTTCTGCACGTTGGTCAACTGCTTCAGCGCCGGGATCATCGCCATCATCGCCATCATCAGGCTGACGAAGCCGCCGGCGGTCAGGCGCCCGGCCATCGCTTCGCGCCCGGCGACGAACAGCAGCAGCGCCAGACCGATCGCGCCCATCAACTGGACCACCGCCGAGGACAGGCTGCGCGTGGATTCGACCTTCATCGCAAGGCGCAGATTCTCGTCGGCGAGGCCGCGATAGCGGGTCAGCTCCGCGCCTTGCGCGCCGTAGATCTTCACTTCCTGCTGGTTGTTGAGGCTCTGGTCGGCGGCCTGCATCAGCCGCGCCCCGCTCTCCTGCACGCGATGGCTGAAACGGCGGTAGCGCTTGGCGACCTTGTCCATCAGGAACGCCAGCGGCGGCGCCAGGATCAGGATCGTGATCGTCACCTGCCAGCTCGTCCACAGCATCACGATCAGCGCGCCGAGGATCTGCAGCGACTGCTGCAGCATGACCTTGGCCGCATCGACCGCGGCGTTGGCGACCTGATCGCTGTCCGAGCCCAGACGCATCAACATCGACGGCACCGGTTCGCTGTCGAAGCGCAGTCCGGGCAGGCGCAGATATTTGTCGAGCACCTTCACCCGCAGGTCGCGGGCGATGCTTCGCGCCGAGAGCCCCATGTAGATGTCGGTGACGTAACCGGCGATGCCGCGAATCACGAACAGGCCGACGATCGTCATCGGCAGGACCAGGCTCAGTTCGGTGTTGCGGCTGATGAAAGTCTCGTTGACCACCGGCTCCATCAACTTCATGAACGCCGAACCGGCCGCGGCCTCGATCAACATGCCGACCAGAGCCAACAGCAGCAACGGCCGGTAGGGCAGCGCGAAGCGCAGCAGCCGACGATAGATCGGCCACGCCGGGGCGCGCCCGGTCTTGTGGTCGGCCGTCGCCTCCGGCTTGCTCACCGGACCGTCTCCGCCGGCGCCGCCTGCGCGCCGCTGCGCTGCTCGGGCGCGGTGGCGATGCTGATCCTGCGGAAGCCGAGCTGGCCCAGCGCGTCCAGCGCGGTGACCACCGACTGGTGCGGGGTGCGCGCGTCGGCGCGCAGCAGCACCGGCCGGTTGCGGTCGTCGCCGGCGACTTCGGCGATCGTGCGCTTGAGCGATTCGACGTCGGTGCGCAGGGCCTCGCGGTCCTGCACGAAATACCGCCCCTCGGCGTTGATGAGCACACTCAGCGCCTTCGAGGCCGCTTCGCTCTGCTCGCCCTCGGCCTTGGGCAACTGCAGCTTGAGCACCGAACGCGCGTCGAAGGTGGTGGTGACCACGAAGAAGATGATCAGGATCAGGATCACGTCGATCAGCGGCACGAGATTGATCTCGGGCTCGTCGTCGGCGCGGAAATCGCGGATGCGCATGGCGGTC
>JBIJAD010000136.1:0-9833 GCA_044345955.1 Lysobacteraceae bacterium | reverse complement strand
GTTCAACGCACGCCGGTATGGCCGAAGCCGCCGGCGCCCCGTGCGCTCTCGGCGAAAGTATCCACGACCTCGAAGCGTGCGCGCACGATCGGAAGTATGACCAGTTGCGCGATCCGGTCGCCCGGCGCGATCGCGAACGGCTCGCGGCCGCGGTTCCAGAGACTGATCAGCAGCGGCCCCTGGTAGTCCGCGTCGATCAGCCCGGTGCCGTTGCCGAGCACGATCCCGTGTTTGTGGCCCAGACCGGAGCGCGGCAGGATCACCGCGCACAGCCCCGGGTCGCCGATGTGGATCGCCAGCCCCGACGGCACCAGCGCGGCATCGCCCGGCGCCAGGGTCAACGGTGCCTCGAGCGCGGCGCGCAAATCGAGCCCGGCGCTGGCCGCGGTAGCGTACTCGGGCAGGGGCCAGTCGACGCCGAAGCGGGCGTCGAGGACACGGAGCTGCAGGGTGTGGGTCATGGGCGGACCGGGCGACGGAGGCCCGCCAGTATCGCGGCAGAAGCGCGCGCGCGCCAAACCCGGCCCGGCGGGCATCGACCGGGGCGGGCCCGCTTGACCCGCCTGTTACCCTGTCCCGATGCAGGAGTCCCCACGCGACCTGCTGCGCCGCGTCTTCGGCCACGAGGACTTCCGCGGCCAGCAACGGGCCATCGTCGAACATGTCGCCGCCGCCGGCGACGCCCTGGTGCTGATGCCCACCGGCGGCGGCAAATCGCTGTGCTATCAGGTGCCGGCGCTGCTGCGCGAGGGCGTCGGCGTGGTGGTCTCGCCGCTGATCGCGCTGATGCAGGACCAGGTCGAAGCCCTGCGCCAGCTCGGGGTGCGCGCCGAATTCCTCAACTCCACCCTCGATGCCGCCAATGCGGCGCGGATCGAGCGCGCGCTGGCGGGCGGCGAACTCGATCTGCTCTACGTCGCGCCCGAACGCCTGCTCACCCCGCGCTTCCTGTCGCTGCTCGATACCCTGTACGCCCGCAGCGGGATCGCGCTGTTCGCGATCGACGAGGCGCACTGCGTCTCGCAATGGGGGCACGACTTCCGCCCCGAATACCGCCAACTGACCGTGCTGCACGAGCGCTGGCCGCAGGTGCCGCGGATCGCGCTCACCGCCACCGCCGACCCGCCGACCCAGCGCGAGATCGCCGAACGCCTGCAACTGGAGGACGCACAGCGCTTCGTCAGCTCCTTCGACCGGCCCAACATCCGCTACACCGTGGTCCAGAAGGACAACGGCCGGCGCCAGTTGCTGGACTTCCTCGGCGACCACCGCGACGAGGCGGGCATCGTCTACTGCCTGTCGCGACGCAAGGTCGAGGAGACCGCGGAGTTCCTCGCCGGCCACGGCTTCAAGGCCCTGCCCTACCACGCCGGGCTCGACGCGCAGGTGCGCGCCGAACATCAACGCCGCTTCATCCGCGAGGACGGTGTGGTCGTGGTCGCCACCATCGCCTTCGGCATGGGCATCGACAAACCCGACGTGCGCTTCGTCGCCCACATCGACCTGCCCAAATCGCTGGAAGGCTATTACCAGGAAACCGGGCGCGCCGGCCGCGACGGCGAACCGGCAGAGGCCTGGCTGTGCTACGGCCTGGGCGATGTGGTGCTGCTCAAGCAGATGATCGAACAGGGCGAAGCCGGCGAGGAACGCAAGCAACTGGAGCGGCGCAAGCTCGATCAACTGCTCGGCTACTGCGAATCGATGCGCTGTCGCCGCCAAGTGCTGCTCGCCGGGTTCGGCGAAACCTATCCCGAGCCCTGCGGCCATTGCGACAACTGCCTGACCCCGGCCGCCGCCTGGGACGCCACCGAGGCCGCACGCAAGGCGCTGAGCTGTGTCTACCGCACCGGCCAGCGCTTCGGCGTGGCCCATCTGATCGACGTGTTGCGCGGCGGCGAAGGCGAGAAGATCCGCCAGTTCGGCCACGACCGCGTGAGCACCTGGGGCATCGGCGCCGATCTCGACGCGAAAACCTGGCGCGGCGTGTTCCGGCAACTGGTCGCGATGGGCCTGCTCACGGTCGATGCCGAAGGCTACGGCGGCCTGCGCCTCACCGACGCCAGCCGCGCCGTGCTCGCCGGCAGCCAGCGCGTGCAGATGCGCCGCGAACTGATCGCGAAGAAATCCCGCGAACGCGACGGCCTGTCGAACGGCAGCCGCCCGCGCACGGGCGTATCGGTCCTGCCCGAAGCCCTGCCCCTGTTCCGCGCCCTGCGCGACCTGCGCGCGCGGCTTGCGAAGGAACAGAACGTCCCCGCATACGTGATCTTCCACGACAGCACCCTGCGCGAGATCGCCGAGCGGCGCCCGGACTCGCTGCCGGAACTGGGCCGCATCGGCGGCATCGGCGGCGCCAAACTCGCCCGCTACGGCGAGGAGGTGCTGGAGGTGGTGCGGGAGGCGGGGTGAGCCCCTGCGAAACCGAGCCCCTCTCCCCTTGCGGGAGAGGGGTTGGGGAGAGGGAAAACGGCCCCCGATGCCGTCACTGCTGCGGCGCGGATTCCTGCATCGTGCGGCGGAACACCTGGGCGGCGCCCTGCAGGCAGTTGAGCGAGCGCAGCAGCACCTTGAGGAATTCCTGCGGCGAGGAGACGTAGATCTCGACCGAGCCCCAGGTGTTGTCGTTCACCGGGTAGATCTTGGCCGACTTGATGTCGCGCGAGGCGACGCAGGCGGCGGCTTCGACCCGGCGACGCTCGTCCTCGTCCTCGATCGACCAGAAATTCGGGAACGCGAGGCGGAAGTAGTACAGCTCGCCGGCTTCGTTGAAATCGATGAAATAGCTGCGGCCCTCGGCCTTGAAGGCGACGTCGCCATCGCTGTCCACGTGCGGGACATACCCCTCCTGCTTGAGGTGGTCGATAAGGAGCTGGGTGACTTCTTCTTTGGTCATGTGGAACTCGATCGCGGTTGGAGAGGGGGAAGAGGCCTTCGACCGGGCAAACCGGGACGGCGCGCACAGGATAACCCGGGGTCCGCGACCACGTCCGCCGCGGATCAGGCCAGGGGCCGGCAGCCCAGTGCGGTCAGCACTCCGTGCAGAGCCGGCACCTGCATCAGCCACGGCGCGGCGATGGTCAGGCCGCCGGCGAACAGCACCAGGGTGCCGGCGACGGTGCGCAGGCCGCCGCGCTGCAGGCGCTGGCCGAGGCGGGCGCCGCTCCAGGTCAGGGGCAACATCACCGGCAGGGTGCCGAGGCCGAAGGCGGCCATGGTCAGCGCGCCGTTGAGCGCGCTGGCCTGCAGCCAGGCGGTGGCGAGCAGGGTCGCGCTGAGGCCGCAGGGCAACCAGCCCCAGAGCAGGCCGATGCCGACGCGCTTGAACGCGGTGTCGGCGGGCAGCATGGCCCGCTGCAGCGGCTGCAGGCGCTGCCAGAGCGCGTTCGCCGGGCGCGCCAGCGGATTGAAGCGGCCGGACGGATCGAGCAGGCGCAGGGCGACGAGGATCATCAGCAGGCCGACGCCCAGACGCATGCCGAACATCAGCGCAGGGGTCTGCGCCAACGCGACCAGACCATGGCCGACACCGCCGACGAGGGCGCCGGCGAGGGTGTAACCGAGCACCCGGCCGAGATTCGGCTGCAGCGCCTGCAGCCACTGCGCGACCGGGGTCGGCGCCTTCTGCCCGAAGGACAGGCTGGTGGCGATCGCGCCGCACATCGCGGCGCAGTGCACGCCGCCGAGCAGCCCGGCCAGCAGCGCGGCGCCGACGACCAGCCAGTCGATCAGCATCGCGGTGCCTGTGGGAGCGACGCAAGTCGCGACCGGGTCACGACGACTTCGAAGAGCGGTCGCGACTTGCGTCGCTCCCACAGTCGAAGGATGTCTGCGGACTCAGCGATCGCCATGGCGGGCAGCGGCGTCGGCCGGCACCGGCCTGGGCTTGTCGTCGTCGACCAGGATATCCAGCGCCGGGGTGTCCAGATCGTCGTACTGGCCCTTCTTCACCGCCCAGACGAAGGCCCAGATGGCCGCGCCCAGCAGCAGCAGGCTGATCGGGATGAGGGCGAGCAGGATGTTCATGGGGCCGCAGTCTAGCGGCGGCCGAGGAGCCGGGTACTGAGCGCGATCAAATGCGGGGATCGCGCACGGGCAGGCCGAGGCGCAGGGCATTCAGGGTCACCAGCAGCGAGGACAGGGCCATGCCGAGCGCGGCCATCCACGGCGTGACCACGCCGGCGGCGGCCAGCGGCAACGCCAGCAGGTTGTAGCCCAGCGCCCAGAGCAGGTTCTCGCGGACGATGCGGCGGGTGCGGCGGGCCAGGGCCACCGCCTGCGGGATGCGCATCAGCGCGCCGCCGGAGACCACGAAGTCCGCAGCGCGCTGCGCCAGCGCGGCGCCGTCGGCCAGGGCCAGCGAGACATCGGCACCGGCCAGCACCGGGGCGTCGTTGAGGCCGTCGCCGACCATCGCCACGATCTCGCCCTCGGCCTGGTGCCGGCGCACGGCGGCGAGCTTGTCCTCGGGGGTCTGCCGCGACCGGGTCTGGTCGGGCTCGATGCCGACCGCGGCGGCCAGGCGCGCGACCGCAGCCTCGGCATCGCCGCTGCACAGCGAGATCCGCAGACCCTGCGCGCGCAGCGCGGCCAAGGCCTCGGCGGCATCCGCGCGCGGGGTCTCGCGCAGCACGAAACGGGCGAAGGCGCGGCTGCCGTCGCCGAGCCACAGCGCGTCGTCGTCGGCGCGGCCCGCGGCCCAACCGGCGCGACCCAGCCGCCAGGCGCGACCGTCGACCTCGCCGGCGATGCCTTGCCCCGGTTCGGCGCGCAGATCGCGCGCCGAAAAGCGAATCCCCCCGCCACCCGCTGCGCGGGCGTCGGCCCCCTTTTGCAAAGGGGGCAAGAGCGGGGCGTCGTCGATCTCGACGCCATCAGATGCCATCGGCATCGCCGTAACCGTCGAAAGATCGGCGACGGCAGACTCACCCCCCTTTGAAAAAGGGGGGCAGGGGGGATTCCCTTCGGCCGCTGCCGTGAACGCCGCCGCCAGCGGATGGCCGCTTTCGCGCTCCAGCGCGGTCGCGATCGCCAGCGCCTGCTGCTGCGCCATGCCTTCGAAAGTTTCGACCTCGGCCAACCGCGGCGCGCGATCGCTGAGGGTGCCGGTCTTGTCGAACACGATGCGATCGGCGCGCGCCAGCGTATCGAGCGCCTCGCCGCGCAGCGCGAGCACGCCGAGTTTCGCCAGCGCGCCGTGGGCGGTGGCGAGTGCGGCCGGCACGGCCAGCGACAGCGCGCAGGGGCAACTGACCACCAGCACCGCCAGCGCGACCTCGAAGGCGCGCGCGGGCTCGTGCATCCGCCACCACACGTACACCGCAACCGCGCAGAGCATCAGCACCGCCACGAACCAGTGCGCGATGCGATCGGCGGCGCGCGCGATCGGCGGGCGTTCCTCCTGCGCGCGCTCGACCAGCCGCGCCAGTTGCGACAGCCGGGTGTCGGCGCCGGTGCGCAGCACCCGCAGCCGCGCCGGACGCTCGCGACAGTGGCTGCCGGCCCAGGCCGGGTCGCCGGGCCGCTTGTCGACCGGTCGCGATTCGCCGGTGAGCAACGATTCGTCGAACGCGGTCTCGGCCTCCAGCACTTCGGCATCCGCCGGTACCGCGTCGCCGACCGCGACCCGCACCACATCGCCGGCGGCGAGCGCGTTCAGCGGCACCTGTTCGACCGTGCCGTCGGCGCGCTCGCGCAGCGCCAGCGCCGGGCGCGCGCGCGCCAGCGCATCGACCTGCGCGCTGGCGATGTCGCGCGCGCGCTGCTCCAGCATGCGCGCGGCCAGCAGCAGGAAGACGAACATCACCGCAGCGTCGTACCAGACGTGCACACCGCCGCGCAGGGTTTCGATCAGGCTGGCGAAATATGCCAGCAAGGTCGAACCGGCGATCAAGGTGTCCATGCCGAGCCGGTGCGCGCGCAGTTCGCGCCACATGCCTTCCAGGAACGGCCAGCCGGCATAGAACACCACCGGCGTGGACACCAGGAACGTGATCCAGCGCAGGAAATCGCGGGTCGGCAGCGGCATCTCGCCGGCGGTATCGAGGTACAGCGCCTCGGCGTACATCATCGCCTGCATCGCGCCCAACCCGGCCACGCCCAGGCGCAGCAGCCAGCGATTGCGTTCGCGCCGGCGCTCGCGCTCGCGGATCTCGCCGGTCGCCAGCGATGGCCGGTAACCGAGCGCAGCCAACCGCGTCAGCAGTGCCGACAGTGGCGTGCGCGCGCTGTCCCAGACGATGCGGATGCGGCCGGTGACCGCATTTGCAGCGATCTCGCGCACGCCGGGTTCGCGGCTGAGCGCGCGATCGATCAACCAGGCGCAGGCGGCGCAGCGCATGCCGTCGGTGAGCAGGGTGATTTCGCGTGCGTCGGCCGCGCCTTCAACCGCAATGCTGTGCTCGGCGAGCAGATCGGCGCGGTCCCAGCAGGCGTAGTCCACGGCCTCGGTGCCGACCCGCGCGGCAGCGTCGCTGCGCAGCCGGTAGTAGTCGCCGAGATCGGCATCGGCGATCCAGCGCGCGGCGGCGGCGCAGCCGGTGCAGCAGAACGACTGCGGCGCGCCGGACACGGTCTCGCGCAGCGGCTGCGCCGGCAGCGGTTCGCCGCAGTGGAAGCAGGGGCCGCGCACGGTATCGGTCGAGGTGTCGGTCGCGACGTCCATCGCGGCGATGATGCCAGAGCCGGGCGCGGCCTCCGCGCTCACAGCCATCGGCGCACCCGCGCGCGATAGGCTGCGTAGTCCGCACCGAAACGCGCGGCCAGTGCGCGCTCCTCTGGCAGGATCTGGAAGCGGGTGATCCACAGCGGATACAGCGCGACCAGCAGCAGGGCCAGTGCATGCGCCAGCCACACGGCCCAGGCCAGCAACAGCAGGGCCTGGCCGAGATACATCGGATTGCGAGAAAACCGATTGGGCCCATCGACCACCAGCCGCGTCGCGCGCTCGGGCGCCAGCGGGTTGACCGTGGTACGCAGGCGCAGGAAGCGCCAGGCCGCGGCCAGTTCGATCGCCAGTGCCAACACGGCAACGCCCGCGGCCAGCGACGGGCGCAGCGGAAGCGCGAAGCCCAGCGCCGGCCAGGTGCGCGCCGCGACCCACATCGCCGCGCCCGTGGCCAGCATCACCAGCGGTGGCGGGATCTTCGCATCGAGCACGGTGGCGCGCGCGGACACGTCGATGCTGCCTCAGCGCGTCGCGGCCCCGGCCGCGGCGGGGGGGTCGGACGTCGTCGGTGCAGCAGCGGCTTCGCGGGCGTCGGCGGTGTCGCCCTCGCCGCCCAGTGCCGGCCGCAGCAGCACGCCACGCTGGTCGCGCGGCAGGCGCCCGAGCAGGCGCCACTGCCCGGCCTCGTCGCTCAACTGCACCCGCCAGGCGTGGCCGACATCCAGCGTGTGCGCGGCGCTCCAGCCGCCGCGTTCGTTCGGCTGCAGCACCAGCGCGATGTCCTGCGCGGCCTCGATCGGATGCTGCAGCGACAATTTCAGCGGCTGCGTGCGATCGAAATCGCCGGTCGCGACCAGCACTTCCACCGCGTCCTCCTGCACGCTGAACACCGCCGACAGCCGGCGTTCGGCCGCGCGTTCGTCGGGGCCCAGTTCCACCGTCTGCACCTGCGCGGTGCGCCGCACCGCATCGGGAATGGCGTCGCTGCCGCCGGCGTCGATCGCGATCAGCAGGGTCGCAACGCCCGCCACCACCGCGGCGAGCGGGAAGCCGACCATCAGCCAGACCATCGGATTGCGCCAGGGCGACCGGTGTGCGCGATCGTCGTCGCGTTCCTGTGCTTGCTCGTGCTCGTCGTTCACGGTGTCTTCCCGAAGAAACTGGTGTCGATCTCCTCGCGCGCGCTGCCGTCCTCGGAGACGATGACGAAGCGTACCTCACGGCGGCCGGTCAGCGACGCCGGCGCGGTCGCGGTCACCGGCAGGCTCAGCACCTGTTCGGCCCCGGCCTCGATCCGCGGACCGATCCCGCGCAGGACGATGCCCTCCGGCGCCTCCAGCACGATCCGGTAACGCTGCGCCTGCTGGGTCTTGTTGACGAGCTTGAGCGTGTAGTCGTTCTCGATCGCGGTCGCGGTCTCGCGATACAGCGCGTTGCGGTCGCGCAGCACCTCCACGATCAGGGTGCTGCGGTGGGTCACGCCCCAGGCCCAGCCGATCAGCAGCGCCAGCAGCAGGATGCCGTAGACGAAGATCCGCGGACGCAGCACCTTCGAGGGCTTGCCGTCGATCGCGTTCTGGGTGGCGTAGCGGATCAGGCCGCGCGGATAGCCGATCTTGTCCATCACCTCGTTGCAGGCGTCGATGCAGGCGCCGCAGGCGATGCACTCGTACTGCAGGCCGTTGCGGATGTCGATGCCGGTCGGGCAGACCTGCACGCAGATGGTGCAGTCGATGCAGTCGCCCAGTTGTTCGGGCTCGAACTTCGGCAGCGGTTCGGCCTTCAGCCCGGGGTCGGCGATCGCGGTATTGCCCCGCGCGGACACCAGATTGTCGGCCGCGGTATGGTGATGCGCGGCGCGGAACACGTAATCGTAGGCGGTGGCCTTGTCGAGCAGGCCGCGCGCGCGCTCGAGCACGCTCGCCACCTTGCCCTTCTTGCGCGCGCCGCGCGGCTCGCCGCGCATCGGGTCGTAGGCGATGATCAGCGTGTTGCGGTCGAACATCGCGCTCTGGAAGCGCGCGTACGGGCACATGTACTTGCAGACCTGCTCGCGCAGAAAACCGGCGTTGCCCCAGGTCGCCAGGGCATAGAAGAGGATCCAGAACGTCTCCCAGCCGCCCCAGACCTTGCCGTCGCCGCTCAGCCACACGCCGATCAGCGGCGTATGCCCGGCGAGTTCCCGGATCGGGCTGAAGAAGCCGACGAAGGTGAACCCGGTCCACAGCGCGAACACCAGCCACAGCGCGTGCTTGCCGCCGCGGCGGACGAGTTTTTCGCGGGTCCACGGCGAATTGTCGAACTTGATCCGCTTGTTGCGGTCGCCCTCGGCCCACTGCTCGATCCAGATGAACACCTCGGTCCACACCGTCTGCGGACAGGCATAGCCGCACCACAGCCGTCCGGCCAGCGCGGTGAAGAAGAACAGCGACAGCCCGGCGATGATCAGCAGCAGCGCCAGGAACACGAAGTCCTGCGGCCAGAAGTTCAGCCAGAACACGTAGAACTTGCGTGCCGGCAGATCGAACAGCACCGACTGGCGGCCGTCCCAGTTGATCCACGGGAACACGTAGAACATGCCCAGCAGCACCCACACCGCGATCTTGCGCAGACGCTGGAAACGTCCGTCGATCTCGCGCGGGTGGATCTTCTTCTCGCTGACGTACATCGACGCGGCGTCGTCGGCGACCTGGAGCGGGATCTGCTTGTTCATGGCGGCGGCGTGAGCGGAGGGGCCCCGGCGCCGGCGGCGCGAAGGGCACGGCCATGGTGGGGCAAGCTTCCGGGGGTTTTCTTGATCCCGCTCAATCGGGTGTCATGCAGCGCCATGACGTGCCCCCATGGTTTCCCCGATCAATCACCGTACTGATCGGATTTGGGTTGTCTTTTTGATCTTGAGCCGTAGATAACGGATCTGCTCCTGGAACACATCAAAAGTGATTATCTGGGAGGCTTACCGCTCGGCCTCGTGTTTCGCTCGCTGCCGCGAGCGAGCCACCTTTCTTTGCTTGTGCCACTGCACCGCGCAGCGGTGCGAACGGCGGAGCCGGCCCGAAGGGCGAGCGCGCAGCGCGAGTCAAGAAAGAGTGGCCCAAAGAAAGCGTTTCCGGCCCATGCGCGTAGCGCATGGGCGCTCGGGCCTGCGCGCGGCAGTGCCGCGCAAGCGCAT
>JBIJAD010000135.1:0-9837 GCA_044345955.1 Lysobacteraceae bacterium | reverse complement strand
AGGACTGCAGCGATCTGCAACTGCGCAACAGCTACGACAACACCGTGTTGTACACGACCCACGTGCTGTCGCGGGTCGCCGCGCTGCTGGGAGAGCCGCGCGCGGTCGCCACCGCGCCGCGCCGCGTCGCCTGCCTGGCCAGACACGGGCATGCCGCACACGCTCGCACTGCAGAATGCGCCGCGCCCGCGGAACCGTCCCCGAAGACCGCACCCACGGGCTTCGACGCGGCGATGCTGTACGTCTCCGATCACGGCGAATCGCTGGGCGAACACGGCCTGTACCTGCACGGCGCGCCCTACGCCATCGCACCGGACGAACAGACGCACGTGCCGATGTTGTTCTGGACCTCGCCGGGCTATGCCGCGCGGCGCGGGCTGGATCTCTCCTGCCTGCACGCACGCGCGGGGCGACCGCTGTCGCACGACCATTTCTTCCACAGCGTGCTCGGGCTGGCCGGTGTCGAAGCCGCCGCGCGCGTACCGGCGCTCGATCTGTTCACACCCTGCACGCGGGACGCGCGAGGCCGCTGACGCGGCGGTGCCTCGCTCAGCCCGGCACCACCAGGCTGCGTCGCAGCACGCGCTCGAACGCGGCGCCGCCGGCCATGCGGCCCTCGATGCGCAGATCGGCGCGGTAGGTCCCCGGTGGCGTCCTGGCGGGCAACGGCACGGCGTATTCGACCAGCGCCGCACGGTTGCGCGCCGGCTTGCCGAGGACGGAAGCTGCGGACGCAGCGCCGGACACGACACCAGGGGCCGATCGTGTCGACGTCGCGGCGTTCGGCGCCACGCCCTGCACGGCCCAGTCGCCCGCCTCCGAGCGGCGCGGCTGCGCCGGCAGGCGCAGGCGATGCAGGAACGCCGCGGACGCGGCGGCGAAGATGGGCGGCACCCCGAACCGCTCGCGCGCCTGCACACCGGCGGCGTCCAGCCAATCCAGGGTCTTCGGCGGCGCCGAGGCGCGCCACGGCGCCTGCGCGTGCACGGTGGCCACGCCTTCCAGACGCAGTTCGCCGAACAGGCGCGCCTGCGCGCGCACCAGCAGACCAGGCCGCTCGCGCTTGCCGTCGAACACCCATTCCGGCAGCAGTTGCACCCGCAGCGGCGAGCGCACGAACGCGGCGACCACCACCGGCACGGTCTCGGCGATGCGCAGGCGCCAGCGTCCGGGAATCGGGCGCAGCACCCGCAGCACCAGATGACCCCGACGCGCGGTCTGCGCGTAGCCCCACTCGCCGCGGCCCAGGAGACGGCCGAGCGGATCGACCAGCGCCACCCGCGACGTCTTGCGCGCCGGCAGGCCGGCGATGCTCACCATCAGCCGCGATACACCGTGTTCGACCAGAAAGTCGGCGCTGTCGCCGCTGTCGTCGTCTTCGCCGCCCTGCACCACGCCGTTGAACACCAGATCGTCGTCGGTGGCGTCGGCGCGGATCTGGTTGTAGACCTCGAACAGATCGAACGCCGTGGGGCTGAGGTGGAAGCTGCCACCGGTCTCGCTGGCGATCTGCTGCAGCAGCGGGATGTCCGATTGCGGCCCGAGCGCGATCGTGTGCACCGGCAGCCCGGCGGGGAAGGCGTCCAGCACGTCCGCGGTCCACGGCGCGCGGTTCTCGAATCCGTCGGAGAGCAGCACGATGGCGTCGCGGCCGGTGGTCGTCGGAGTCAGCAGTCCGGCGGCCTTCTCCAGCCCGGCGCCGAGCGAGGTCCAGCCGCCGAAACCGAGCGCGTCGATCGTGTCGCGGGCGTCGGCCAACGCCGCGGGGTCCAGCGGCGTGAGCGGCAGATCGACCCGCGCGCGATCCGCCGGCGGCGTCGCCGCCGGGTCAGGCGACGGATCGGCGAAACTCACCAGCGCCGCGCTGTCGCCGATCGACATCAGGTCGAGAAATCGCTTGGCGTTCTCGCGGGCTTCGTCGTCGTAGCCGTAGGCCAGCATGCTGCCGGTGCGGTCGATCGCCTGCACGATCCGCACCGGGTCCACGGCCGCCACGTCCAGATCGACGGCTTTCAGCGCCAGCGCGCGCAGCGCGGCCGTCACTTCCTGCACCGAGACCAGGGCGCTGGCGATCGGCGGCTGGAAACTCAATGCGCACTCGGAATCGAAAGCGAAGACGCGGTGCGCGAAGAACAGATATTCGTCGGATGCGCCGGCATGGTTGCTGGTGGTGCCGGTGCTGTAGGTGATGCCGGAGACGGACTGGATCGCGGCGTTGGCGGCGGTTTCCAGATCCTGATAGATCGCCTCGTCCTCGGGCGCCACCGGCAGGCTGCCGATGAAGCTGCCGCCGGTGGCGTGCGGCCGGAACAGGTCCTGGCCGGCGGAATGCGAGTCCACCGCAATCAGGATGTTCGGGAAGCGCTCGGCGATGTGGCGGATGTTGCGGTTCTCCGGTTCGGAGAACGCCGACGGCCCGCGATGGGTATCGCTGCAGGCCGAGCCCGACGAACCCGCACCGCCGAAATAGACCTCGAAATTGCGGTTGTTGTCCACGCCCGGACAGCCCGGCGCGCCCGGATTCGGACGCCGGTTCTTGCGCCAGCCCGGATCGTCGTGCACCGAGAAGTTCAGCCCGTCGGGATTCATCACCGGCACGATCAGCACCTCGCCTTCGCGCAGGATGCGGGTGATCGCGACGATCTCGGGATCGGCGCTCGCCGGGTCGTGATTGCGCAGCAACTGCTCGGCGAATTCGATCGCGATCAGCGGGTTGATCCATTCGCGCGCATGGGTACCGCAGATGAGCAGCAGGGCCGGCCGCGAACGATCGGCGGGATCGTCGCTCAGACGCAGCAGTTGCACATCGCTCGGGCCCGCCAGCGCGGCTTCGCCGCCGTCGTAGCCGGAGGTGGATTCGGGCAGGGTTTCGAGCACGCACAGCGACGGGAATTCCGTGGCCAGCGCCGTGATGCGCGCCGCGACCTGGGCGGCATCGAGATACTGATCGACGAAACCGGTGGCGATCGCATCGTCGCCGTCGTCTTCGCCACCGCGCCGGGGCACGCGACGATCGGCACGCGCGGCGAGTTTCGCGGCGGCGGTGGCGGCCAGATCCTCGAGGATCTCGACCGCGACTCCGTGTTCGCGCACGCGCTCGAGTTCATCGCCGGTCAGCGCGAGCCGCAGCCAGCGACCGTCGTCGTGGACGTGATCGCAGGCGACCCGGCCGTCCCGGCCCAGCGCGTCCAGCAGCAGTCGATGCGACGCCGTGGCGGCGATGCGGCAATCGAAGAAGGCCATGGTCGTTTCCTCCCGACGAACGGACAGCATCGATCCCTGCGCCCGCGCAGGCCGACCATGCCTGCGGCCAGCCGGCGGGCGGCGCTTTCCTGCGCCCGGCGGACGGCACGCGGCCGTCCGCCGGCGGGATCATCGTCTCCGCGCGATGTCAGCGCGGCCGCAACTCGAAGGAGAAACCGCCACGAGGGCATCCCTTCATGTCTTCCTGCAGCAGCGCGACTTCGCGGCCCTTGCCGAGCGAGCCCTTGGGCAAGGCGACACCGAGCGCGACCGCGGTCAGGCTGCCGCCGACCATCGGCACGTCGAGCGTGCGCCGCCCGCCGCCGGCGAAGCAGAAACGGCGGCCGCCGTTCGCGCTTTCGATCCGCACCGCGGCGCGCTTCGGCGTCGGGCGCCCGCCGCAGCCGCAGCCGTCGGCCTGCGCCGGTGCATCGCCGCGCTTGATCGCGGCCAGCACCGCGCGTTCGACCTTGGGATCGAGGAAGCGCAGCCAGACCTTGGCCCGCTTCGGCAGCGCGCCCGCGTGCACCACCACCCGCACCATGCGCGCATCGCCGCGCTCGTTGCCGATCGCGCCGATCATCTCGTGATCGTCGCCGTCGTCGTCGCTGTAGTCGATGGTGATGTTGCGCTGACCCAGATTGCAGTTGTCGATCACGAGATCGCCGCTGGGCGCAGGCCCGGTATGCGGCGAAACCTCGGCCAGCAGACAGGGATGCCAGCTCGCACCGGCCACGGTCTCCGGCGGCACCAGCGCCGCCGCCCAGGGGAAGTCGAGGATGGTCTCGGCGCCCGCCGCCAGCGTGGCGATGGTCTGCTCGCCGATCAGGTAGGTGCCCTGCACGAGCGGCGAGGGCAAGGGGTCGCCGCTGTTGATCGAGGGGATGTAATCGGCCGGGTAGATGAATTCCGTACCCGCGAAATGGGTCAGGTACACGCGCACGAAGGCATTGCCCGATGCCGCGATGCCGACGTTCTTCACCCGCACCCGGACCCAGTTGTCGCTGCCGGCACGCGCCGGTTCGTTCGGCGGATCGACGCCGTAGGCGGGATCGCCGGCCGGATCGGTCGCCGGATCGTTCTGCCGCACCCACAGATCGGGGCTGCGCCAGAACACGCCCGCGGTGGGCACGAAGGTGCCGGTGTCGGCGAGGTTGTCACGGATCACCAGATTGACCGCGCCCGGATCGAAGTCGTCTGCACCCTGCACCGCCGCGGCGACATCGAGCCGACCGAAGCCGTACCACTGGCTGAAACCGCCGACCCACTGTCCGACCGGATCGACGTTGGCGCCGTCGATCACCACCGCGGTGTCGCGCAGGATGTCGCGCAGATTGATCCACGTCAGATTCGGTTCGGCCGACAGCATCAGTGCCGCCGCCGCCGCCACCGTGGGCGCCGAGGCCGAGGTGCCGCCGAAGATCTGCTCGCCGCCGGCGTCGTTCAGCGAGGGTGCGCCGTTGCCCTGCGCGCAGATATCGATCTCCGGGCCGAAATTCGAGGTGTTGTTCAATCGCTCCACACCCATGCCGTCGGGCTGGTTGGAGTTGGAGATCGCCATCGTCCGCGGATGCGCGGCCCAGACCCGGAACCCGGTGATGGACGTCGACCCGTTGCCCGCCGAATAGATCGTCAGCGCGCCTTTGCCGCCGCGTCCGTAGACCGAAAGGAAGGTGAGAGTGTCGTCCATGATCCCGGACAGTGCGAGGCCGTCCGAGCCATGCGAGCAACTGAGAATGTCGGCCGCGGGCGAAACAGGTTCGGCCGGCCAGCCGGCCGAGGGATTGCCGGTATCGAAGCCGGCCGCCCACAGCAGCATGTCGGGATAGTTCACCGAGGTCAGACCGCTGCGCAGCAGACCGAACTGATGCGTGTTGGGCGCGATGCCGGCGATGTCGTTGCCGTTGTCGGTGCGCGCGGCGATGATCCCGAACACGCCCATGCCGTGATTGGTTTCGGTGGCGTAGGCCGGATCGGTGCAGGGCCGCATGCCGTTGAAGTCGTGGCACTGCTCGAGCTGCGGCGTGCCGTCGGTCAGATTGCCGCCGATGTCCGGGTGCCCGACCTGCACGCCGCGATCGAAGGTCGCGACCCGCACCTCGGGGCTGCCGAGGGTGAGATTCGGATCGATCGCATTGAGCAGTTGCCAGGCGTTGTCGACGTTCTGCAGGGTGAGATTGAGCTGGTTGGCGTAGGTCGGGTCGTTCGGCGGGTCGGCCGGGAACACGTCGTCGACGATCTCGGCCATCAGATCCGGTTCGCCGTAGACCAGCAGGCCCTCGCGATACCAGCCGTCGACGATCTCCAGATGCTGCTGCCAGTCGCCGCCCGCGAACTCGATCAGCCGTGCATTGCCGGCCTGGATGAAGCCGCGCAGGATCCGCGCCTTCGCGCGCTCGACCAGCGCCTCGATCTGCTGCGGCTTGAGTTGATCGCGGAAGCGGATCACGAAACGGCGATCCAGCACCTTGACCTGGCGCGGCGTCAGATCGACCGGCAGGCCGATGCGCACGCCGTCGCCGAGCATCCGCCGCAGTTCGCTTTCGACCCGCGCACGCGCGCCGTTCGCGCCCAGATCGAACAGCCAGATCGCGCCATCGGCGGCGATCGCCGGATGGCCCTGCGCATCCTCGCGGTGCGCATGCGGCTTGAGCTTCAACGCCTTCGCGATCTCCTCGATCCGTTCGGCGGCGCGCTTCGGGTCAGGTCGGCGTCCGTCGAAACAGACCGCGATCAGCTCCGGCCGCGGCTCGAACGGCACCACATTCTCGCCGTAGCGATAGGCGGGCCAGCCGCGTTTGCCCAGATACACGCTCGCGACCTTGCCGCCGCCGGGCACCACCAGCGTGCGCGGCGGCGACACCTGCGCACCGGCCTTCGCCCGCAACTGATAGGTCCCCGGCGCCACCTTCCCGACGTACAGGCCGTCGCGCTCGCGTTCGAGCGCGACCACGGCCTTGCCGGCGACCAGTTCGACCGTGGCTTCCTTGCGCAGCGGCCAACCGTTGCTCTCGTGAACGGAAATGCGGACCGGCGCCGGTTTGCGCGGGCCTTCCTGCTTCTTCGACTTCTTCCTGATTGCCATGTCGGTACATTCCTCGGGTTGTGATCGGAAATCGACGGCCGCGCCCGCCCGCCGCCACGCACCACGCGCTCGGCGACGGGCCGGGGAGCATCGGCATCGGCAGGTGCAGGGCGCATCCCGGAGACGCGCAGCGTGATGGCGCGTCCCTGCGATGCGGAATGCTGCAGTGTCGGCGCTCCGTCTTCCTACCGTTCAACGCACGGCAGGCGACAATGCGGACAGCCCGGAGAACGCGAGGTCAGTGTCGCGTGCGACAACGCAGCGGCAGTCCGCGCCCGCAGACGCGCAGATTCGTGTCCAGATACGCCTGCAGCACCGCATCCGGCGGGGCCGGTGCGGGGCCGCCCAGATGCCGGTGCAGCATCGCTTCGGTCAGGTAGAGATTGGCTTCGCGGGCCACCGCTTCGCGATTGGCGTGACCGGCGTCGGCATCGACCAGCAGGCTCACGTCCTTGTTCGCCAATTTCAGATGCGCGGCGTATTCGATCACGCCGGCGATCCCGACCCGGCGGTCTTCGCCGCCGGCAACCAGCAGCAGCGGACGATTCATGCGCGCGGCGTTCGCCAGCGGCGACTGCGCGTGCAGGCGGGTCATCCGCACAGGGTCGTCGACATCCAACGACAGCAGCCGCAGCCAGTCGCGCATCGGCACCGGTCCGCCGAGCGACAGCGACTCGGGATTGCGCAGGATCCAGCGCAGGGTCCAGGCGAAATCCGGCGGCGGCACGAAGGCCACGCCGACCTTGAACAGTTCCGGCTGGAAAGTGGTGCCGAGCAGGGCCGAATAACCGCCGAAGGAGGCGCCCACGATGCCCACGCGCTGCGGGTCGCCGATGCCCGAAGCCAGCACATGGCGCACGCCATCGACGATGTCGCGCTGCACGCGCCCGTTGCCGAAATCGCCGTTCGCGGCCAGCGTGTAGGCCAGACCGTGGCCGGTCGACGCGCGGAAATTGGGCTCGAATACCGCGTAGCCGCGATTGACCAGGAACTGGGCGATGGCGTTGTACTCCGGCTGCACGTGCGTCCAGGGGCCGCCGTGCGCGATCGCCACCAGCGGCCGGGTCGCGGGGTCTGCGCCCGGCGGCACCATCACGAAGCCGTGCAGGCGCATGCCGTCGCCGGCGCGCCACTGCACCGGAATCTTCCGCGCCAGCGCCGACTCGGAAATGTGCCGCGCGGGCCGCAGCCGACGCGCGTCCACCGGCGCGTCGTCGAACAGCGCGTCGACCGCGCCGGTCGTCGGGTCGTACAGATGCCAGCGCGTGCCCTGCTGATGCCCGGCGCGCAGCTCGACCAGCCAGCGCGCGCCGGGGCCGCGGCCGATCCCGATGTGCAGATCGCGCTGCGGCCCATGCTTTTTCAGGAACAGCGCTTCCAGCCGGCGCAAATGGCGCGTCGTATCGGCATCCAGACCGTGGTTCGCGGCGACGGTGCTGCGATGGCTCGCGATCAGCGGCTGCCGGGTGAGCGGATCGAAGCGCAAGTCGTCCAGATCGGCCTCGCCGCGCGGGTCGACGTGCACGACGCGCACGCGGCCGTCGGCGTCCAGTCGCATCAGCGCCAGCAGGCCGGAGTGATCGTCGACGTTGGCGCGCAGCCACAGACCACGGCCGTCGGTCGTGGTGGTCAGCGGCGTGCAGCGGCGCATCCCGCTGCAGCGCAGGACTTCGCGCATGCCGGCATCCGCGCGTCGCACCGACAGCGCCAGGCCTTCGACGCGCTGCACGTAGGCCGGTCGTCCCTGCGCATCCAGCGCATAGCCGACGATGCGGTGGGGATCACGATGCAGTTGCGTGCGCCGGCCGCGCATGTCCACGCGTTGCAGCGACCATTGCGCCGGCGTGCCGTCGGCGCGGCGCGCCGCGATCTCCAGCACGACGACCGCGGCCGGCATCGTGTCGTCGACATCCATCAGCCTGCGTTCGGACGCACCGCCGAGCGTCGTCAACAGCCCCGATCCGGTCTGGCCCGCGACCGCGAGCGCGAACACCTGCCGCGACGATGCCAGCAGCAGCCAGCGGCCGTCGCGGGTCCAGTGCAGACGTTCCGCGGCGGTGTGGCCGCTCAGCCGTCGCGCTGCGCCATCCGCGGTCGGACGCAGCCAGACTTCGCGGCGGTTGCCGGCCTCGCGCAACCAGGCGACGTGACGGCCGTCGGGCGAGAGCACGACGTTGCTCACCGACGCGCGCTGCAGGAATGCGCCGCGCGGGACCGTCGGCGCGGGCGCACGCGCGCGTTCGGCGCGCAGCGCGGCCTGCAGCGCCACGTCGCCGGCCGCGGCGGACGGCGACAACCCGGCCAGCGCCACGGCCGCGGCCACCCGCATCGCGAACGAAATCGCAATCTTGTGCATCGGAACGCTCCCGCGCACCGGTACCGGACCGGTACGCATTCGACAAGGGATCAGGCAGGTGCCGCGATCGGGGATGGACCACGCGCGTCGTGCGGCTGCAGCGCCGGCCGGTACAGCAGCCACAGCGCGATCAACGCCGGCAGGCCGAACAGGACGCAGGCGCCGAGCCACGCGACGCGCGCCGGCACGGACAGTCGCAGCCGACGGCAGCGCCGGAATCCGAGGCCCAGCGCCAGCAACGAGAGCGCGATCGCGACGATCCATACCGTGCGCGGCACCGGCGCCGGGACATTGGTCTCCAGCGGCAGCGGCGGCGCCAGCGCGCGGGTCGCGGCGTCGCACAGCGCGTGCAGCGCCGGCGAGGTGAGGAAGCTGCGGTAGCGGTAGAGCAGCGGCATGTCGTAGGCGAGCGGCCGACGCGCGACGGTCTCGATCCGGCCGTCGTCGCGCACGCGCAGGGCGTGCTGATGCGGTGCCGCACCGAGCTCGTTGTGCGCATGGGCGGTATACCCGAACACGATCAGATAACCGTCGACCAGCTCGATCAGATCCAGCGTGTACAGGTCGCGATAATGTCCGGGCATCGGCACCCGCAGCCGCGGCGTCATCGTGCGCCGGTGCTCCAGCGCATCGCGGGCGTCGAAGAAATACAGCGCACGGTCGCTGATGACGCCCAGACTCTCGCCCACCGGACCGCCGCCGACGAAGACCTCGTCCTCCGGCAGACGGATGCGCGGCAGCGCGCGCCCGGTTTCGTCGACGTAATGCCAGGCGATGTTGCCGGCCAGCAGCAGCGCATCGCCCTCGGCGCTGCCGGGCAGGCTCCCGATCGGCAGCGCCGGCGCCGGGAACGGCGCATCGCCGGCGCCGGCCCCGAAACGGCCGGCGCTGCGACGGTCGCCCAGGCGATAGCCGTGGAAACGCATGTCGTCGTGACTGAACACCCAGCGCACGCCGCCGGCATCGTCGAATTCCATCGGCGCCACGTTCGCCAGTTCGTGCCGCTGCGGCAGGCGCCCGATCTGCGAGGGAATGCCCATCGGCTCCGACAGCGCGATCTGCTCGCGGAACAACGTCGCCTCCGGATGCGCGCTGCCTTCCAGCGCCAGGCGCATGCGCGTGCGCGGCTCGGCCTTCTCGACTTCGTTGTGGC
>JBIJAD010000133.1:0-9880 GCA_044345955.1 Lysobacteraceae bacterium | reverse complement strand
CCTCGCCGCCGTCCTCGCCCGCCCAGCGCTCCAGCGCCGACACCTGCGCCGCGTCCAGCACCCGACGGCCGCTCAGCACCACCTTCGCCGCATACCGCCGCAGCAGATGCCGCGCCACCAGCTCGCCCAGACCGCCGGCACCACCGGTGATCCAGTACACCCCGCCCCGGCGCAGCGCATCCCCGCGTGCAGGCAGGGCGCACGGCAGGGTCTGCAGCACGAAGCGTCGTCCATCCTCGCAACGCACGTTGCAGGCGAAGGACGCGCGCAACTCACGCCACAGGTCCGCGGCCTCGATCACCCCGCGTTGCGCGAAGACGGTTGTCTGCGGCTGTGGCGCGAGGACACGCATCGTGCGCGCAAGGCCGACCAGCGCTTCCGCATGGCAACGCGACAATGCATCGTCGTATGCGGCGCACAGCAGCAGACGGCCGATGGGCTTGCCGACCGCGAACACCGCCTGGACCACGCGCAATGCCGCGCGCCAGGCTTCATCGTCGACCGGTCCGGGCGCGACCGCGTGCACGACGGCGTCGATCCGTCCCGAATCGGCATATGCGACCAGCGCATCGCGCAGACCGGCGTCGTCCGCGATCGCCGCAACGTCGGAACCGCGCGCGGCCAAGGCATCGGCCAGCGCCCGGGCATCGGCCGGATCGGCGGCGATGCAGACGATCCGGCGCGGCGAGACCGAATGCACGGCCTCGGCCTGGACCCATTCCTCGCGAACCGCGACGACATCGGATGCTTCGGACGCGGACACCTCCGGCAGGATGGCGTCGGATGCGACCGCAGGCGGTACCGACGCATGCAGCCAGTAGTCCTTGCGGAGAAAGGGATACGTCGGCAGGGACACGCGGTGCGGTCGGGCCGTGGGATACAACCGGGTCCAGTCGATCGCGCAGCCCTGCACCCAGAGGTCGAGGATCTTGCGGTGTTTTCCTCTCTCGACCCAGGAGTCGAGCATGCGCCGGAAATCGTCGTCGTTCCACAACGCATCGGCCTGTTCCCCGGACCTTGCGACGCCATGGAAGACATCGCCCTCCGGCGTTTCTCCGGACGCGAACCGGCGCAGGATCCCGACGGCCTCTTCGTGCGTCGCCGCCGCGAATGCGATCCGGTGCGCCATCTCCTCGCGCCCGACCTGCAGGGTGTAGGCGATGGCGGACAGGGACGGGCCCTCGCCCGGCCGCGAGAGGAACGCTGCCAGCGCGCCGGCATGCACACGCAGGCGCTCCTCGCTGCGCGCCGAGAGAGGGATCAGGCAGGGGCCGGACTCGGGCTCGGCCTGCGCGGGGGCCTGCCATTCCTCGAAAATCGCGTGCGCATTGGTGCCGCCGATCCCGAAGGAGCTGACGGCTGCGCGCCTCGGGGTGTCGCCGTGCGGCCAATCGGTCAGCGCATCGACGATCCTGAACGGCGAATGCGCCAGATCGATCTGCGGGTTCGGCGCGGTGTAATGCAGGGTCGGCGGAATCCGCGCATGGGCCAGACACAGGATCGCCTTGATGCAGCCCGCCAGCCCGGCGGCCGTGTCGAGATGACCGATATTCGACTTGATCGAACCCATACCGCAGAACTGGCGCCGATCCGTCCGGCGGCGGTACACCGACGTCAGCGCCTCGAACTCGATCGGATCGCCCAGACGCGTTCCGGTGCCGTGCGCTTCGACGTATCCGATCGTGTCCGGATCGATGCCCGTGGCCTCCAGCACGCGTTCGATGACTTCGGACTGCCCGCTCACGCTCGGTGCGTAGAAGCCGGCCTTGTCGGCGCCATCGTTGTTGAGCGCGATGCCGCGCAGCAGCGCGTACACATGATCGCCGTCCTCGATCGCATCCGCTGCGTTCTTGAGCAGCAGCACGGCCACGCCTTCGCCGGAGATCATGCCGTCGGCGGACGCGTCGAAAGCGCGCAGATGCCCGTCGCGCGAGAAGTTCATCCCGTCCTGATGGACGTAACCCAGCGGCGCATGCGGCAGCACGGTGGCCGCGCCGACCAGCGCGTGCCTGGCTTCGCCGGCGAGAATGCTGCGGTATGCGCTCGCCAACGCCGACAGCGACGACGAGCAGTTCGAGTGCACGAACAGGCTCGGCCCCTTCAGGCCCAGCTTGTGGGAAATGACGGTGGGGATGGTGCCCGGCTGCGACCAGATCCAGGCGACGTATTCGTCGGGACGCTCCAGGACCGATCCCGCCGCTTCGAAGGCCGGTACGTGATAGAACGTGGTGCTGGCCGACGCGAACACGCCGGTGTCCGGAATCTGCGAAACACGGTAGCCGGCATCCTCGATCGCGGACCACGCCCGCTCCAGCAGATGACGCAATTGCGGATCCATCAGCTCCGCATCGCGGGCAGTGACGCGGAAGAACTCCGCATCGAACCCCGCCTTGCCCTCGATCGTGGAACGCGCCGCGACGAATCGGGGATTGGCCAGCAGATGCGACGGAACGCCCGCGTCGTGCAGCGTGCCCGGCGAGAGGAATTCGATGCTTTCGCGACCGTGGATCAGGTTGTCCCACAGTTGTCCGACGTCGTCGGCGCCCGGGAACTTGCAGGAGATGCCGATGACGGCGACCGCCTGCGTCAGGCGATCGCGCTCGGCGGCCGACATGGTCGGCGCCGCCACGGCATGTCGGCCGACGGTATCGCGGGCGGCGACGGCGCGTGACGCGGCACGGTCGGCGACCTTCGGCGCGAAGTCGCGGGACAGGAACTGCGCAAGTTCGCGCAGCCGGGGATGCTTGAACAGGTCGGTGACGGTGAAGGATCTGCCGAACGCTTCGGCGACCCGTCGGGCGGCGGTCACCGCCAGGATCGAATTTCCGCCGATGTCGAAGAAACCGGCCGCGGGATCGATGTCGTCCCTGTCGAGCACGTCGCGCCAGATGCCGAGCAGGCGCGCCTGCGTCGCGGCCAGGGTTTCCGCCATCGCATCGGAACGGGCGCTGCCGCCCGCAGGCACGTCGTCCGCGGACGACAGCGGCGGCACCGACAAGGCCTTGCGATCGAGTTTGCCGTTGGCGGTGACCGGCAAGGCATCCCGGGCCTCGAACGTCTCGGGAACGAACGCCTCCGGGAGCAGTTCGAGCAGGCGGGTGCGCAATCGTGCACCCTCCACCGCGGCGCCCGCCCGCGTCGGGACGATGCAGGCGACCAGATGCCTGTCCCCGCCGCGACGCTCGCGCACGACCACCGCGCAGTCCGCGACCTCGGGCAACGCCTGCAGCGTCGCCTCGATCTCGCCGATCTCGATGCGGACGCCGCGGATCTTGACCTGATGATCGTTGCGGCCGAGGTATTCGATCGCGCCGTCGGCGCGATGCCGCGCGAGATCGCCGGTGCGATACAGACGCCCGCCCGGTTCTTCGCCGAGGGGGTCCGCGATGAAGCGTTCTGCGGTCAGATCGGGCCTGTTGCGATATCCCCGGGCGAGCCCGACGCCGCCGATGTACAACTCGCCGACCTCGCCGATCCGCACGGGATCGAGGCGTTCGTCGAGGATATGAAGCCGGGTGTTCCAGATCGGTCGGCCGATCGGCACGCTGCCGCCGTCGACGGCGGGTTCGCATTCGAAGCTGGTGACGTCGATCGCGGCTTCCGTCGGCCCATACAGATTGTGCAGGCGCACCGACGGGAACGCGGCGAAGAATCTGGAGACATGCGCGCCGGTCAGCGCCTCTCCGCTGCAGATCACGTGCCGCAGCGACGGGCAATCGAAGGACTCGCCCTGCGCCAGGAACGCGCCGAGCATCGACGGCACGAAGTGCAGGACGGTGATCGCCTCGTCGCGGATGGTCTGCTGCAGATAGTGCACATCGCGATGTCCCCCCGGGCGGGCCATCACCAGCCGTGCGCCGGTGACCAACGGCCAGATGAACTCCCACACCGACACATCGAAGGTATAGGGCGTCTTCTGCAGCACGCGATCGGCGCCGCCCAGGCCGTATTCGGCCTGCATCCAGAGGATGCGGTTGAGCAGGGCCGTGTGGGACGTCTCGACGCCCTTCGGCCTTCCGGTGGATCCGGAGGTATACATGACGTAGGCCAGATGGCTTCCGTCGATGTCTCGCGCCGGATTCAACGTGGAATATCGTGCGAGGGCGCCCGGATCGATCGTGCAGGATCGATCTTCGCCGAAGATCCGAGCGATCCGCTCCAGATTCTCCTCGCCGCTGGCGACGATCGCAGGTCTGGCGTTCTCGCGGACATACTCGATGCGCGCGTCGGGCGCATCCGTGTCGATAGGCAGATAGGCGCCGCCCGCCTTGAGGATGCCGAGGATGCCGACCACCAACTCCAGTGAGCGCTCGAAGCACAGGCCGACGACGCTGTCGGGGCCGACCCCGCGCTCGATGAGCCGATGCGCGAACCGATTGGCGTACGCGTCGAGGTCGGCGTAGGTGAGGGTTTTTCCCTCGACCGAAATCGCGACGGCGTCGGGCGTGTCGCGGACCTGCCGCTCGAATCGCTGCGGCAACAGTTCGGCGGCGTCGATCGGCATCGCGGTCGCGTTCCAGCGCCGCAACTGCTCCCGTTCGGCGGACGCCGGATCGGACGGCAGGCCCAGCGCGCGATCCGGATCGTTCGCGACCTCGTCCGCGAACGCGAGCAGGCGCGCGGACAAGCCCTCGATGGTCTCGCTGCGATAAAGGTCGTCGGCGTATTCCCAGCGCACCGCCAGCGCGTCGCCGTGCTCGAAGAATTCGAGCGCTAGATCGAATTTGGAACCGCTGCGCTCGACCATCAGCGGATCGACCCGCAGACCCGGGAGCGGCAATGCGAGCCGGCCGGATTCCTGCATCACCACCATGACCTGGAACAGCGGTTGGCGGGCCGGATCGCGACGGATGTCGAGCGCGGACACGACCCGCTCGAACGGGACATCCTGGTTCGAATAGGCGTCCAGCGCCGATCGCCTGACCTGTCGCAGGAGCTCGCGGAAGGTGACGACGCCGCGGAATTCGGTCCGCAGCAGCACGGTGTTGGCGAAGTAACCGATCAGGTCTTCGGTATCGGCGTGCGGACGCACGGCGATGGGCATGCCGACGACGATGTCGCGCTGCCGGCTCCAGTCCGCCAGCGACCATTGCACCAGCGCGACCAGAACCATGAACGGCGTCGCGCCCTCCCGTCGAGCCAGTTCGCGCAGCGCAAGAAAGGTCTTCTCCGGCAGAATCGTCAGACGGTCGCGTCCGCGGAAGGTCGGCACCGGCGGGCGCGGTTTGTCGGTCGGCAGCTCGCGATCGGCATCGCCGGACAGGCGCCGCTTCCAGAATTCGATCTGTCCGGCGTGGGTCCGCTCGCGCTCGGGATTGCGCTGCCATCTGGCGTAATCGGAATAGCCGATCGGCAGCGCCGGCAGGTCCGTTTCGCCGCTGTCGACGGCGGCCGCATAGAAGGCCGAGAGATCGCGCATCAGAACGACGATCGACCGGGTGTCGCACACGATGTGGTGCAGCGTGATCAGCAGGACGTGTTCGTTGTCGTCGCAACGATACAGACAGGCGCGGAACGGCCATGCGTCGGCCAGTGCGAACGCAAGTCGGGCATCGTCGCGCAAACGCGCGTCCAGCGCGTCCGCATCCGCCGGAAGATCGACGACATCGAGCGAGAACGGAGCCGGCGGGTCGACGATCTGCAGCGGGCGTTTGTCGCGCAGTTCGAAACGCGTACGCAGACTCTCGTGGCGGGCGATGAGCTCGGAGAACGCCACCTGCAACGCCTGCACATCCAGCGCGCCGACGATCCGGAACGCCAGCGGCACATGGTAAGCGCCGCTCGATGCCCCGAATTCGGACAGGAACCACAGACCCTCCTGACCGTAGGACAGCGGCGCGGGCGAGCCCGTGTCGCCCGCCCGCGGGATCCGACCGGAATCGACGCGGCCCTGCAGCAGCAGCGCCAACAATTCCGCGCGTGCGGCATCGAGCGCTTGCGCCGATCCGCCGACTGGTCCCTTATCGTTCTTCATGCCGTGACAGCCTCAGCTCCTGCAACGCCTTCGCCACTTCTTCATCCGACATCGCCCTGAGTCTGTCGAGCAGGGCGGTGACTTCCGCATCGCCCGGGGCATCCTTGGGCGCCTGCCCGCCGCCTGCGCGCATCGCCTCGATCAACTGCGCGACGGTGGGCGCATCGAACAGCATCTGCAGGTCGACCTCGATCCCGAACCGCCTGCGCAACCGGGCGACGACCTGCATCGCCGCCAGCGAATGGCCGCCGAGCTCGAAGAAATTGTCGTGGATGCCGACCTTCTCGATCGTCAGGATCTGTTGCCATTGCCGCGCCAGCCATTGTTCGTCGAGATTGCGCGGCGCCGTGTACGGGCGCGCCCGGAGATTGAAGTCCGGTTTCGGCAGATCCTTGTAGGCGACCTTGTTGTTCGGGGTCAGCGGCAAGGCGTCGACCACGACGAACGCGGCGGGCAGCATGTACTCCGGGAGCACTGCGGCCAGACGCTGGCGCAGGATCAGCACATCGGGCGCGCCATCGTCGTACGGCACGACGTAGGCGGCGATGTAGGCGTCGCCATCGTCGTTCGCGAATGTCGTCGCCGCGGCCTGGCGAACGCCCTCGCAGGCGCGCAACGCCGCCTCGATCTCTCCCAGCTCGATCCGGAAGCCGCGGATCTTCACCTGCGCATCGCGACGGCCCAGGTACTGCACCCGTCCGTCCGCCAGATAACGCACCTGATCCCCCGTCCGGTACATCCGCGTCCCCGGCGCACCGAACGGATCGGCCACGAACCGCTCCGCCGTCAGACCCGGTCGGTCCAGATACCCCCGCGCCACCCCGTCGCCCGCGATGTACAGCTCGCCCCGCACACCGATCCCCACCGGCGACAGATCCTCGTCCAGCACGTACAGACGCGTGTTCCCGATCGGTCGACCGATCGTCACCGGACCCGCGCCCAGACGCTCCACCGTCGACCAGATCGTCGTCTCCGTCGGGCCGAACATGTTCCACACCTCCGCGCCGCTCGACACCAGCGCGTCCTTCAGACGCTCGCTCAGCGCCTCGCCTCCGCACAGCAGACGCACCCGCGACGGATTGCGCCAGCCATGCTGCACCAGCATCTGCCACGTCGCCGGCGTCGCCTGCATCACCGTCGCCCCGCTGCGCGCCAGCAGCGACTCCAGACGCGCCGCGTCGCGCACCTCCTCGCTCCCCGCCACGATGCAGCATCCGCCCACGATCAGCGGCAGGTACAGCTCCAGTCCCGCGATGTCGAAACTGTACGTCGTCACCGCCAGCAGACGGTCCTCCGGACCCAGCCCCGGCTCGCGCCGCATGCTCTCCAGGAAATTCGACAGCGCACCGTGCTCGACCATCACCCCCTTCGGGCGACCGGTGCTGCCCGAGGTGTAGATCACGTATGCCACATCCCCGGGACCGGCCCGGTCGCAGAGCGCGTCCGCCTGCCCCTCCGCGTCCGCGACCATCTCCGCCCACGCCGTATCGATCGGCAGCGCTGGCACTTCGCCCAGCAGCGGCGACAGCATCGACGCCCAGCGCGACTGCGTCAGCACGCACACCGCACCGCTGTCCTCGATCATCTCCCGCAGCCGCGGACCCGGATACTCCGGCGCCAGCGGCACGTACGCCGCGCCCGAACGCAACACCCCCAGCAGCGCCACCACCAGCTCCAGCGAACGATCCAGACACACGCCCACCCGCGCGCCCGCACCGATTCCCCGCGCGCCCAGACTGCGCGCCACGACTTCGCTGCGCGCGACCAGCTCCGCGTAGGTCAACCGTTCCTCGCCGCACTCCAGCGCGACCGCCTGCGGACGCTGCCGCGCCTGCGCCACCACCCATTCGTGCACGCACCCGGCCGGCGTCGCCTGCGCCGTCGCGTTCCAACCGACCAGCAGTCGCTCCCGCTCGGCCGCATCCACCGGATCGTGACTCGGCACACGCCCCTGCGGCGACGACAGCGCCGCGTCCAGCAGCGTCAGATAGTGCGCGACGAACGCCTGCATCGTCCCTTCATCGTGGAAACGCGCGTCGTACTTCAGCTTCAGCACGTACCCGCCGGCCGTCTCCACCACCTCCAGCACGATCTCGTATTCGCCTTCCTGGTTCACCCACGGCTCGAACCGCGCTTCCAGCGACGACCACAACCGCTCCGTCAACCGACCGTGCTGCAGCACCGTCGCACTCTGGAACTCGAACCCCGCCTGGAACACCGGCGTCCGACCCGGCACCCGCGCCACCCGAAGATCCCGCACCAGACGCGAAAACGGATACGCCGCATGATCCAGCGCATCCACCAGACGCAACTGCGCCGACTCCACCCACTGCGCGAACGTCCACGACGGCTCCAGCGCACTGCGCAGACCCACCATGTTCACGAAATACCCGATCACATCGCCGAAACGCGGCTCCCAGCGACCGCGCGTCGGCACCCCCACCACCAGCTCGCGCTGCTCGCTGTACCGGTACAGCAGCAACTCGTACACCCCCAGAAACAGCGCCGCCGGATTCACCCCGCCGCTCGCGCAGAACGCGCGCACCGACGCCGCCCGCGCGGACTCCACCATCCCCGGACACGTCCGGCCCTGCGGGCCCTCGCCCGCCGTGCGCGGACGGTCCGTCGGCAACTCCAGCACCGGCAACCCGCCGCCCAGACGCTCCAGCCAATAGTCGCGGTCGCGGACCGCCTCCGCGCTGCGCAGATACGCCTGCTCCCACGCCACGAAATCCTCGTAGCCCGCAGACCCCGCCCGCGACGGCGGCGTCCGTCCCGACGACAACGCCGCATACGCCTCCACGAACGCATCCAGCAGCAGCGGCATCGACGCACCGTCGAACACGATGTGATGCACCACCACCAGCAGCACGTCGCCGTCGGCCGCACCCGCGAAATACCGCAGTGCGATCAGCGGACCCCGCTCCAGCACGATCGGCGTCTTCGCATGCGCACGGACCCGCTCGACCAGCGTCGCCTCGTCCCAGCCGCGCGCATCGACCGTCTCCACCAACTGCGACGGCAGCGCCACCGGCTGCAGCAGCGGCCGACCTTCCTCCTCCACGATCCGGCTCGCCGGCAGCGGATGCTGCGCGCAGACGTGCCGCCATGCCGCTTCCAGCGCCTGCGGATCGAGCGGCCGGCCGACGCGGATCGCCAGCGGCACGTTGTACGCGTCCGACATCGGCTGCAGACGATTCAGGGTCCAAAGACCGAGTTGTCCTTCCGACAACGTCGAGGCATCGAGGGAGGGCGCCTTCGCCTCGTCCTCCGCGAGCATCGCCGTGTCGCCCGATGACGCCCGCGCCGACTCGCGCAGCGATTCGACGTGCGCCGCGAGCGACGCCGGGGTCCGGTGCGCAAGCAGATCGCGTCCGCTCAGCGCGCTCGGGAACTGCGCGTTCAAGGCGCGCACCAGCCCCGCCGCGACCAGGGAGTCGACGCCATAGGCGCGGAATTCGGCACCGCTCGAAAGCTGCGATGCGGAGAGTCCGAGCGTCCGCTGCAGGTAGGTTTCGATGGCGCCGTACGCGTCCGTCGCAGACGACATCCGCACAGACGGGGCCGTGATGGAAGCATCGCCGTCCACATGCGGAATCCAGTACCAAGCACGTTCGAAGGGATAGGTCGGCAGCGCGATCCGTCGTGCCGGTCTGCCGCCGCGCAGTCGTTGCCAATCCACCGCCTGATACCGCACCCAGCTTGCGGCGACGCGCTCGGCTTCCGTCAGCGCGCGCGTCGATTCGGGGCCATCGCCGCGTGAAGTCTCGGCTTCGACCCGCGGATCGCCGACGTGCAGCGAGTCCGGACAGCCTTCCGGGTCCGCCAGATACTCCCGCAGGACCGACAGCAGCGACGCACGATCGCGCACCACCGCCGCCAGACGGAACGCCATCGCCTCGCGAC
>JBIJAD010000469.1:0-2667 GCA_044345955.1 Lysobacteraceae bacterium | reverse complement strand
CTTCGCCGAGGCCGCCTACGATCTCGGCACCTATCGTCGTTTCGTCGATGCGGTCAAGGTGCCGGTGCTCGCCAACATCACCGAATTCGGCAAGACCCCGCTGTTCACCCGCGACGAACTGGCCTCGGCCGGCGTCGCGATCCAGTTGTTCCCGCTGTCGGCGTTCCGGGCCATGAACAAGGCCGCAGAGAACGTGTACCAGACGATCCGCCGCGACGGCCACCAACAGGCCGTGGTCGACTCCATGCAGACCCGCGAGGAACTCTACGACCGCATCGGCTATCACGCCTTCGAACAGAAACTCGACGCGCTGTTCGCGCAGAAAAAGTGAAAGGACCAGAACGATGAGCGATTCGCAGCAAATCCTTCCCAAGGCCAAGAAATCCGTCGCCCTCAGCGGCACCGCGGCGGGCAACACCGCGCTGTGCACGGTCGGCCGCAGCGGCAACGATCTGCATTACCGCGGTTACGACATCCATGATCTGGCGACGCAATCGACCTTCGAGGAAGTCGCGCACCTGCTGCTGCACGGCGCGCTGCCGACCTCGTCGCAGTTGAAGGCCTACAAGGCCAAGCTCAAGCGCCTGCGCGGGCTGCCGGCGATCGTGCAGGAAGCGCTGGAGCTGGTGCCGGCGAACGCGCACCCCATGGACGTGATGCGCACCGGCTGTTCGGTGCTGGGCACGGTGCTGCCCGAGCGCGACGGTCATCCCGCCAACGAGGCCCGCGACATCGCCGACCGCCTGATCGCCAGCTTCGGTTCGATGCTGCTGTACTGGTGGCACTTCACCCGCAACGGCCGCCGCATCGACTGCGAGACCGACGACGACTCGGTCGCGGCGCACTTCCTGCACCTGCTGCATGGCGAACCTCCGAGCGAATTGCATGCCGCCTCGCTGGACAAGTCGCTGATCCTCTACGCCGAGCACGAGTTCAACGCCTCGACCTTCACCGCGCGCGTGATCGCCGGCACCGGTTCCGACCTGCATTCGTGCATCACCGGTGCGATCGGCGCGCTGCGCGGCCCCAAGCACGGCGGCGCGAACGAAGTCGCGATGGACATCATCAGCCGCTATGCCAACGCCGACGACGCCGAGACCGACATCCGCGCACGGATGGAGCGCAAGGAAATCATCATCGGCTTCGGCCACCCGGTCTACACCATCGGCGACCCGCGCAACCCGATCATCAAGGCGATCTCGAAGACCCTGTGCGAGGCCGGCGACAACCAGACCCTGTTCGACGTGTCCGAGCGGATCGAGACGCTGATGATGGACACCAAGAAGATGTTTCCCAATCTCGACTGGTACAGCGCCTCGGCCTATCACATGATGGGCATCCCGACGCCGATGTTCACGCCGCTGTTCGTGATCTCGCGGACCACCGGCTGGAGCGCGCACGTGATCGAGCAGCGCGAGGACGGCAAGATCATCCGGCCGAGCGCGAACTACACCGGGCCGGAAGACCGCAAGTACGTCCCGATCGGCGAGCGCTGAGACCAGGAACGGCGCGATGTACCAGCACTGGGACGCCAACCTTCTGGTGGTATTCGTCACCGCGCTCGCGGTGGGCGTCACGGTGCTGGTGCATTACGAAGGGCTCAACCTGCTGTCGCGATGGCTCGCGCGACGGCACGAGAGCCATCGTCGGCGCAAGGTGCTGTACGGCATCTTCGGCGTGCTCGCGCTGCACGTCGCCGAGATCTGGATCTTCGGCGCCGCGGTCTGGGGCCTGTTGCACTTCGAGAACACCGGCAGCGTCGCCGGCGCGCACGGGCTGGGGATCCTCGATGGGGTCTACATGGCCGCGGTGACGTACACCACCGTTGGTTTCGGCGATCTGGCGCCGGTCGGGCCGATCCGTTTCCTCGCCGGCACGATGGCGCTCACCGGCTTCGTGCTCATCACCTGGTCGGCCTCGTTCACCTATCTGGAAATGACCCGCGACTGGCGCGAGCGCTGAGCATCGCGGCCCACGCCGTGGCACACTGCGCGGCCATGAACGAAATCTACGTGAGCACGGACGTCGAGACCGACGGTCCGATCCCGGGGCCGCATTCGATGCTCAGCTTCGGTTCCGCGGCCTACACCGTCGACAAGCAACTGATCGCGACCTTCACGGCGAATCTGCACACCCTCGATGGCGCCGCGCCCGATCCGCGCACCGCGGCGTGGTGGCAGACCCAGCCCGAGGCCTGGGCCGCGTGCCGGCGCGATGCGGAAGCGCCGGAAACGGCGATCCCGCGCTATCGCGACTGGCTGAAGTCGTTGCCCGGCAAACCGGTGTTCGTGGCCTATCCGGCGGGCTTCGATTTCCTGTTCGTCTACTGGTATCTGATCCGCTTCGCCGGCGAGAGCCCGTTCAGCCATTCCGCCCTCGACATCAAGACGCTCGCGATGGCGATGCTCGGCACCGGTTATCGCGACGCCACCAAACGCAACATGCCCAAGCGCTGGTTCGACCCGATGCCGCATACGCATGTGGCCCTGGACGATGCGATCGAACAGGGCGCGCTGTTCTGCAACATGCTGCGCGAATTGCGCGGCGACTGAGAGCCTGTTTGAGATCTCCGCATGCATCGCGTTGCGTCGCAGCGGCCCGCCAGCGCCCGCGCGCCGCGCAGTGCCAGACTCGCCGTCTGGTCACGCGGCGCGCGGGCGCTGGCGG
>JBIJAD010000131.1:0-9912 GCA_044345955.1 Lysobacteraceae bacterium | reverse complement strand
GGCTCGCTGCGGATCGCGCGCACGCGGCCGGGCAGCGCGCGTTCGACGCCGTCGACGTGGAGCGTCGCGCGGTCGCCGATCTTCACGCCGGCGCGGATCGGTTCGGGCACGTAGACCCGCGCGTAGGGCGCATCGCCGACCAGCAGCGTCGCCAATGGCGCGCCGACCGGCGCCTGATCGCCGAGCCGGTACGGCAGGCTGTCGATGCGGCCGGCGCGCGGCGCGACGATCCGCAACTTGTCCAGCGACACCGCCTGCGCGGTGGCCTGGGCCTCGGCCGCGCGCAGCGCGGCGCGGGCCTGGGCGATACGTTCGTCGCGCGCGCCGCGCTGCAGTTCGGCGGCGAAGGCCTGCGCCGCCCGGACCTGCGCCGCGGTGCTGTCCGCAGCGGCGCGGGCACGATCGACCTCGACTTTCGCCACCAGTTGCCGGCGTCCCAGCGGTTCGACGCGGGCGAGATACGCCGCCGCGTCGCGCGCCTGCGCCTGCGCCGAGGCCAATTGCGCGCGGGCCTGCGCGATCTGCTCGCCGCGGGTGCCCGCTTCGAGTTCGGACAGCGCCTCGCGCTGCACGTCGGCATGCGCGCGCGCGGCCTCGGTCTGCGCCGCGATCCGCACCGGTTCCAGGGTCATCACCAACGCGCCGGCCTGCACACGGTCGCCCTCGCGTACCGCGATCGACTCGATCCGTTCGGCCGCCGGCGCCGGCAGCGCGATCCGGTCGTATTCCAGGGTGCCGAGCGCCTGCGGGGCCTCGTCGGTGCAACCGGCGAGCGCGAGCACGATCAGTGCGGACAGCACGATGCGGAACTTATTCATCGCCCAACTCCAGGCCCTGTTCGAGCAGGGCGAGCACGTGTGCGCAGAGCGCGTCGGCATCGACGTCGTGGGCGTCGAGCACGCCGCGCCAGATCGGTGCGCTCGCGGCCATGAACATGGTCTGGCCGATCAGCGAAGGCACCAGCAGGCGCGGGTCGATCCGCGGATTCAGGCGTCCGGCCGCCTGGGCCCGGGCGAAGCGCGCGGCCAGCGCGCGCGGCAGCGGTGCGATCCGCTCCAGCATCAGCCCGCGCAGCCCGCCGCCTTCGTGCAGCACCTCGCGCACCCACAGCCGCGGCAGCCAGGGGTGCGCCATCGCGACCCCCAACACCGCGCGCACGAAGCCGCGGATCAGCGCCCGCGGGTCGTCGCCGGCGCCCTGCAGCGGCTGGTCGAGTCCACGCATCACCGGCAGCAGTTTCTCTTCGATCACCGCCTCGGTCAGCGCCTCGCGATTGCCGAAGTAGTAGTGCAGCAGGGCCGGGGTCGCGCCGGCCTCGTCGGCGATCGCCCGCAGCGAGCTGCCGGCGATGCCCTTGCGCGCGAAACAGGCGACCGCGGCATCGAGCAGCCGCTGGCGCAGCGCGGGCCCCTCGCCGGCCGGCCGCCCGGGCGCGCGCCCCGGAGCGCCGGACACCTGATCCGGAGGGGCGGTGGAAGGCGCCTCGGCGTCGTTCGATGGGCGGGCACGGGCCATGCGGCAGAAATTAATTATTCAGTTAATTAATCGCAAGCCCGGCCCGACGAACGGTCGGTGCGTGGCCTCCGTCCCCGCCTCGCGCTACCCTTCGCCCTCTATGCAGACCTCCACGCAACACCCGCATCGCCGCGATTTCGCGCTCGACCCCGCCGACCCCGAACGTCTGGCCAATCTCGCCGGCCCCTTCGACGCCCACCTGCGCCAGATCGAGCTGCGCCGCGGCGTGGAAATCGCCAGCCGCGGCAACATCTTCCGCGTCAGCGGCGAGAGCGAGGCCGCGGTGGCCGACACCGAACGCCTGCTGCGCACGCTCTACGAAGAAGCGGCCGAGACCACCTTCGACGCCCAGGCGATCCATCTGCGCCTGGGCGGCGACGATGCACCGGCCGCGGGCGGCGACGATTACCGGCCGCAGGACGTCGCGGTGAAGGTCAAGCGCGGCACCGTGCGCGGCCGCGGCGCCAACCAGCAGAAATATCTGCACGCGATCGCCACCCACGACATCAACTTCGGCGTCGGCCCTGCCGGCACCGGCAAAACCTTCCTCGCCGTGGCGATGGCGGTCGAGGCGCTCAACACCGCGCGCATCCAGCGCATCGTGCTGGTGCGCCCGGCCGTGGAGGCCGGCGAGAAACTCGGCTTCCTGCCCGGCGATCTCTCGCAGAAGGTCGACCCGTATCTGCGCCCGCTGTACGACGCGCTGTACGAGATGCTCGGCGTGGAAAAGGTCGCCAAACTGCTGGAAAAGAACGTCATCGAGATCGCGCCGCTGGCCTACATGCGCGGGCGCACGCTCAACGATGCGTTCGTGATCCTCGACGAGGCCCAGAACACCACCATCGAACAGATGAAGATGTTCCTCACCCGCCTCGGCTTCGGCAGCACCGCCGTGGTCACCGGCGACCTGACCCAGATCGATCTGCCCAAGAGCGTGAAATCCGGCCTGCGCGACGCGATCGAAGTGCTGCGCGAGGTCGAAGGCGTGAGTTTCACCTTCTTCGAGGCGAAGGACGTCGTGCGCCACCCGCTGGTGGCCAAGATCGTGCGCGCCTACGATCGCGCCGCCGACGACGCGCGTGCACCGCGGGACACGCCATGACCCGCGGCCCGGTCCGTCTCGATGTCGCCGTGAGCTACGCCGCGCCGCGCGCCGGCGTGCCGGCGGCGGCGAGTTTCCGGCGCTGGGTCGCGGCCGCGCTGCAGGGCCGCATCCGCGAGGCCGATCTGGCGGTGCGGATCGTCGACGAGGACGAGGGCCGCGCGCTCAATCGCCACTATCGCGGCAAGGATTACGCCACCAACGTGCTGAGCTTCCCGGCGGATGTCGCCGGCGACGTGAAACTGCCCAAGGGCGTGACCCTGCCGCTGATGGGCGACCTCGTGCTGTGCGCGCCGGTGGTGGCGCGCGAGGCCGCTGAACAGGGCAAACCGCCGGCGCACCACTACGCCCACCTGACCGTGCACGGGGTCCTGCACCTGCTGGGCATGGACCACCAGGACCCGCGCGAGGCCGAGTGCATGGAGCAACTGGAGCGGGACATCCTGGCCGGGCTGGGGATCGAGGACCCCTACCGCATCCGCGATTGAATCCCGCCGCGCTGTGCCCACCCCGCACCGGCAGAGCAGGCTTCGGCCCGCTGCCCACCGCCGTCGGAAACACTCGTCGCGCCCACAGCGGCGTGAAGGCGGCACGATCGTGGTCATCGGCGATCGCGGGAGGACAGGCGACCCTCCCGCGACGCGCATGCCTCACTCGACCTGCGTGCGCACCACCTCGCCGAAGTTCAATTCGCGCACGCCGGCTTCGATCTTCTTGAGGTCGCCGACGACGATCCACACCAGTTCGTCGGGCTTCACCACCCGCCCCGCTTCGGCGAGCGCCGCCGGGTCGAGCGCGCGCAGGTTCTCCGCGTACTCGTAGAAATAGCGCGGATCGCGACCGGTGTTGACGTGGTCGATCGCCGCGGCGATCAGCGCATCCAGCGTCTCGAATCGGCCGGGCAGGCGCGCGACCTGACTGCGCATGATGCTGTCGAATTCCTCGCCGACCAGCGGACGATCGCCCGCCACGCCGCGGATCTCCTTCATCACCTCGATCATCGATTCGCGGGTCCTGTCGGTCTGCACCGGCGCGACCACCACGAAACTGCGCGGACCGCGGGCGCCGGAGAGGCCACCCGATGTGCCGTACGACCAATGCTTTTCCAGGCGCAGATTGCGATTGAGGCGCGAGGTCGCCATGCCGCCGAAATTGCGCATCACCGCTTCCAGCGCCAGATCGCCCGGCGTGGCGCCGGTCGGGCCGAGGTGCGCGGCCAGGATCACCGACTGCGGCGCGCCCGGCTTGTCGACCAGATAGACCTTGCCGCGCCCCGGCGACACCGGCACGCCCAGCGCCTTGACCGGGGCGGCACCGCCCTTCCAGCCGCCGAAACTGCGCTCCAGCTCCGGCATCAGCGCGTCCAGGGTGATGTCGCCGGCGACGATCAGGGTCGCGTTCGACGGTACGAACCAGCGCCGATGCCAGTCGATCAGCGCGTCGCGCTGCAGGGTCGAGACTACCGCCGGCGTGCCGAGACTGCCGCCCGGACGCCCGTAGACGTGATCGTCGCCGTAGAGCAGCGGGGGCAGCATGCGCTGCACGGCGCCGGTGGGGCTGGCCCGCACCTGATCGATCGCGGCCAGTTGCTGCTTGCGCTGCAGCTCGACCATGTCCGCCGGGAACGCCGGGTTGCGCACGACGTCGGCGAGCAGATCGAGCGAACCGCCGAGATTGGCGCGCAGCGCGTTCATGTAGACGAAGGATTGATCGAGCGAATTGCCGGTGCCCAGGGTGGCGCCGAGCGCGTCGCGGTCGTCCGCGATCCGGAACGCGTCGCGGCCGACCGTGCCCTTGAGCAGCAGATCCAGCGCGAAACGCGAGGTGCCCGCAGCCCCGGCCGGGTCGGCGCTGGCGCCGGCATCGACCGCCAACGCCATGCTCACCAGCGGCACCGAGCGGCGCTCCAGCAGCACCACCTGCATGCCGTTGGACAGGGACGCGCGCTGCATCTGCGGGAACGCGACCTTCGGCGGCGCGGCCAGCGCAGGCAGTTGCGTGCGATCGAAGGTGTCGCGACCGGCGACCAGTTTCGGGAAAGGCGCGACCAGCAGGGTCGCATGGTGCCGGCGCAGCCAACGCTGCGCGCTGGCTTTCACCTGCGCGGGGGGGAGCCCGGCGATGTCGCGCAGGCGGCGCAGATAGGCTTCGGAATCGCCGTGCAGGGTCTGGCTTTCGGCGAGCACGTCGGAACGCCCGCCGAATCCGCCGAGACGTTCGGTGCCGCGCACGAACCCCGCCAACTGGCGGGTCCGCGCCCGCTGCAGGTCGGCGGGCGCGGGGCCGCGCTCGAGCAGCGCCGCGAGCGTCGCGTCGAGTTCGCGTTCGGCCGCGGCCGGGTCGGCGTCGGGCTTGACGTCGACCATCACCACGAAGTTGCTGGCGAGTTCGGAATCGACGACGAAGGCCGAGACCGACGTCGCCAGCCCGGTCTCGAACACCAGCCGGCGATCGAGCGGCGAACTCTCGCTGCCGGCGAGCACGCCGGCGAACAATTCCATCGCATGCACATCGCGATCGCCGGCCGGCGGCAGATGCCAGGCGCGGTAGATCCGGTGCTGCGGCACGCGGTCCTGCAGCGTGTCGCGGATGTCCGCCTCCAGCTCCGGCACCCACGCTTCCATGCGCGACACCGGCGGACCCGGCGGAATCCCGCCGAAGTACTTCGTGGTCAGGGCCTTCGCCTGCTCGACCGTGATGTCGCCGGCCAGCGCGAGCACCGCGTTGTTGGGGCCGTAGTAGGTGGCGTACCACTCCTTCACGTCTTCGAGCTTCGCCGCCTGCAGATCTTCCATGCTGCCGATCGGCGACCAACTGTACGGATGCGAATAGGGATACATCACCTGCAGCAGACGATCGAAGCTGCGGCCGTAGGGCTGGTTCTCGCCCTGACGCTTCTCGTTCAGGACCACGCCGCGTTCGCGTTCCAGCATCTCCTGGTTGATGTTCGCCGCGAGGAAGCCCATGCGGTCGGCCTCCAGATACAGCGTGCGCTCCAGCGCCGACACCGGCACGTCCTCGAAGAAGTTGGTGCGGTCGCTGTTGGTGGTGCCGTTGCGGTTGTTGGCGCCGAGGTCGTCCATCGCCTCGCGGAAGCCGTGCGGATAGTTCTGGCTGCCGTTGAAGAAGAAATGCTCGAACAGATGGGCGAAGCCGGTGCGGCCGCGACGCTCGTCGCGCGAACCGACGCGATACCACAGGTTGACCGCGACCAGCGGCACGCTGTGGTCCTCGTGCACCAGCACGGTCAGGCCGTTCGGCAGCACGAACTTCTCGTGCTTGATGCGCAATTGCTCGACATCGGGAACGACCGGCGTAGCCGCCTGCAGCGGCGACGGGCCGGCGACCAGCAGACCGCCGAGCGCGACGGTGAGGGCCAGCGCGAAGGCGGGTCCGAGAGCAGTGGCTGAGAGACGAACGAAGGCGCTGCGCATGACGGTTCCGGTGTTGGTTGCGGGCAGGGGGACAGGCGGGCAGAACGCGGCCGCCGGGGCCGTCCGGCGGACGGCAGCGACCCTAGCACCCGCAATCCCGGGCTCGACAGGGCCGAACGGCAGGGGTCGCCGGGCGGCTGCACCCCCGCCCCCGCTCGGCTACACTGTCGACCCCGCCCGCACGGGCGAATCCACCGCCAAGATGCCCGAGGACGACAGTAGTACCCGCACGCCGGACGGCGCACCGCGCGCCGCCGAGCGCAGCCCTACCGAGAAAAAGGACAAGAACCGCTCCTGGCTGTCGCGGCTGAGCGCCGCGATCTCCGGCGAACCGGACAATCAGGAAGATCTGGTCGAGCTGCTGCGCGACGTGCAGGCCGACGGGGTGATCGATGCCGACACCCTGCGGATCATGGAAGGCGCGGTCTCCATTTCCGACATGAGCGTCGGCGACATCATGGTTTCGCGCTCGCAGATGGTCTCGCTGCCGGTGGACGGCAAGTTCCTCGCGCTGATGCAGAAGGTGGTCGAATCCGGCCACTCGCGTTTCCCGGTGCACGGCGAAGACAAGGACGAGATCCTCGGCATCCTGCTCGCCAAGGATCTGCTCCGCGGCGTGGTCGCCGACAACGGCCCGGGCACGGTCCGCGAACTGCTGCGGCCCGCGGTGCTGGTGCCGGAAAGCAAGCGTCTGGACATCCTGCTGCGCGAGTTCCGCCAGTCGCGCAACCACATGGCGATCGTGATCGACGAATACGGCGGCGTCGCCGGTCTGGTCACGATCGAGGACGTGCTGGAACAGATCGTCGGCGAGATCGACGACGAGCACGACGACGCCGAGGACCCGAACGCGCTGATCGCGGCCCAGGCCGACGGCCAGTATCTGGTCGACGCGCTGACTCCGATCGCCGATTTCAACACCCGTTTCGGCGCCGACTTCGACGACGACGAATACGACACCATCGGCGGCCTGATCACCGCCGCGATCGGGCATCTGCCCGAGGCCGGCGAGGAACTGACCCTCGGCCGCTTCGGCTTCCGCGTGGCCCGCGCCGACGCGCGGCGTCTGCATACGCTGCATGTGAGCGTGCATGCGGGCTGAGCGCGCGCGTGCCGGCATTACCGCGCTGTTGCTGCTCGCATGGCTGATGCTGGGCGGCTTCGCCGCGGCCCAGTCGCCGCAGACGGGGGAACCGGACGCGGTGCCGCGGATCGGGCTGGCGACGATGCAGCCGGGCGAGATCTTCTTCGAACGCTTCGGCCACAACGCGATCCTCGTCGCCTACCCCGGCCGCGAACCGCTGTCCTACAACTTCGGGATGTTCGACATGGGCGAGGACGGCTTCGTCGCCCGTTTCGTCCGCGGCGAGATGATCTATCGCCTCGCCGAACTGCGCTGGCGCGACGATCTGCAGTACTACCTCGACACCGGCCGCGGCGTGCGCATCCAGTGGCTGGATCTGGACGATGCCCGCGCCACCGCGCTGGCCGCGGCGCTCGCCGAGAACGCGCTGCCGGAGAACGCGCGCTACCGCTACGACTATTTCGCCGACAACTGCGCCACCCGCGTGCGCGACGCGCTGGATCGCGCGCTGGACGGCGAACTGCGGCGGCAGCTCGGTGCGCGTTCGCAGGGCAACACCTACCGCAGCGAAGCGGTGCGCCTCGCCAGCCCGGCGCCGTGGATGTGGCTGGGTTTCGATCTGGGGCTCGGCCAGTCGGCGGACCGGCCGCTGTCGCACTGGGAAGATGCCTACGTGCCGATGCGTCTGGCCGACAGCCTGCGCGACGTGCGCCTCGCCGACGGCCGCCCGCTGGTGCGCAGCGAGGAACAGGTCGCACCGCACCGGATCGCACCGGAACCCCCGGAGACGCCGCGGCCGTGGTGGCCGTGGCTGTTCGCCGGCATGCTCGCCGCGGTGCTGTGGACCATGCTGCACGCGCGCGCCCCGCGCAGCGCCGCGGCCTGCGCGCTGCTGTTCTGGGCCGTGGCCGGGTTGCTCGGCGCGGTGATGCTGTCGCTGTGGGTCGGCACCGAGCACCGCTTCGCCTGGGCCAACCGCAATCTGCTCCTGCTCAATCCGCTGGCCTGGCTGCTGCTGCCCGGCGCCTGGCGGTTGCTGCGCGGGCGCGACGCGGGCCGCGGGTTCCGGTTCGTCCTCGCCGCGGTCGCGACCCTGGCCGTGCTCGCGCTGTTCGTGCTGTGGCTGCCGCGCGTGCCGCAGGCCAATGCCCACTGGGTCTCTCTCCTGCTGCCGATCCACCTGGCGTTCGCGTGGGTCTGGCTGCGCCCGGCCGAGCCCCGCTAGCGCAGTCACCCTGCGCGGGGCCCGGTTGCCCATCGCGCCCATTCCCGGCACGATGCCGCGCATGAGCGCGCCCACCCCCGTCCCGACGCTGCCGCAGTGCGTCGTCAACTGCGCCGTGTACCGCGACGGCGTGCGCACCGACATCGGTCTGGACCAGATCAGCGACGCGCTCGCGATCGACGACGGCAGCTTCGTCTGGGTCGGCCTCTACGAACCGGAGGAATCGCTGCTCGACAAGCTGCAGGAGGAATTCTGCCTGCACGATCTGGCGATCGAGGACGCCCACCACGCGCACCAGCGCCCCAAGATCGAGGTCTACGGCCACTCGCTGTTCCTCGCGGTGCATACCGCGCAACTGGTCGAGGGCCATGTCCGCTTCGGCGAGACCCACGTCTTCGTCGGCGCCCGCTTCCTGGTCACCGTGCGCCACGGCGCCTCGCTCTCCTACCGCCACGTCCGCGCCCGCTTCGAGCGCGAACCGGAACTGCTTTCGCAGGGCCCGGCGTTCGCGCTGTACGGCATCCTCGATTTCATCGTCGACAACTACCAGCCGATCGTCAACGAATTCCGCGACGAACTGAACGCGCTGGAGCACGAAATCCTCTCCGACACCTTCCGCAAGGACACCATCGTCAAGCTCTACGAGCTGAAGAAGGAACTCGCGCAGATGCGGCTGGCGGTGGGGCCGCTGCAGGACATCCTGGCCCAGCTCACCCGCACCCAGATGACCCAGGTGACGGACGAAGCCAAACTCTATTTCCGCGACGTGCTGGACCACGTCGTCCGCCTCAACGACACCATCGACACCCTGCGCGAAATGCTCGGCGCCGCGATGAGCGTCAACCTCTCGCTGGTCACGATCCATCAGGGCGAAACGGTGAAGAAACTCGCCGGCTGGGCCGCCCTGCTCGCCGCACCCACCCTGATCGCGAGCTGGTACGGCATGAACTTCAAGCACATGCCCGAACTCGCCGGCAAATACAGCTACGCCGCGCTGATCGGCACGCTCGCCGTGGTGTGCACGCTGCTGTACCGGTATCTGAAGAAGGTGCGATGGTTGTGATGTCGTCCCGGCCATCTCGCTTGCCGTAGAGCGGATCGCAGATCCGCTACCACTTCGCCGCAAGCAACCAAGACACATCCGTCGAAGGCGTCATGCGCCCAGGCTTCCATGCGAGGCCCGACTTTTGTGGGAGGCCCGGCTTTCAACAGTCGAAGACTGGTCAAGGGCCGACGCTTTTCGCAATCTCGGGTGGCACGGGAATGCGACATATCGATTTCTTCCGGTCGCTGTCGCGCGGGACATTCGCCTGAGCGGGTTCTCCAGAAGCGGGTTCGCCCCAAGCGAGTAGGCTGGGTTCTCTGAACCCAGCAGACGGTCAAGCATGCAGAAGCTGGGGCGATGATCCAGCCTACGCGCTGGCTCGCCCCCTTTGGAAAACCTGATTAGCGTCGAATCTCAGCCAGCGATCCACCCGGAGCCTAGAAAGGTGGCATCTGTCGAAGGGAGATGCCCCCATGGCGATGAATCGGGTTCAATTCCAACGCGGGC
>JBIJAD010000130.1:0-9939 GCA_044345955.1 Lysobacteraceae bacterium | reverse complement strand
GCGAGGAGCTGACCTACAACTACGGCATCGTCCTCGACGAACCGCACACCGCGGCGCTGAAGAAGCTCTGGGGCTGCCGCTGCGGCGCGAAGAACTGCACCGGCACCATGCTGCAGCCCAAGCGCAGTCGCGCGAAGGAAGCATGATCCGGAGATCATGATCGTGTCGCGGCCGCCGCTCGTCGGCGCACGCGTGTTGCCGCCAGACTCCGCACAGCCGCGGTGACACGAGTGACGACGGCGGCGAAAGTTCCCATGACTAAAGACAGTCGCCGCCCCTGAGACTGCGGCGCACGATGCGCCGCAACTCCAACACGGGACACGGCCATGCGCGCTCTGTTGTTCGCGGCGGTGCTCTCGATGCCGCTGCCGGCGTTCGCTCTCGAGATCGACGGAAAGATCGACGATGCGGAATGGTCGGGCGCCCGGCGCATCGACGATTTCCGCATGACCCAGCCGCTGACCCGCGAGCCGTCGAAACACCGCACCGAAGCCTGGGTCCTGGCGACCGCTCAGGGGCTCGCGGTGGCCTTCCGCAGCCATCAGAGCGACGACGTGCCGCGCACCCGCCAGCGGTTCCAGCGCGACCGCAACGGCAACGTCGACCGGGTCAATCTCTACGTCGATTTCGACGGCGACGGTCGCGCCGGCTACAACTTCATGCTCGCGCTGTCCAACGGCATCGGCGACAGCACGATCAGCAACGAAAACCAGTTCAACGGCGACTGGGACGGTGCCTGGCGACATGCGGTCAGCGAGGACGAGGGCGGCTGGAACGCGGAAATCCTGATCCCCTGGCATATCGCGCCGATGCGCCAGGTCGAGGGCGACACGCGCACGATCGCGATCGCGCTGGACCGCGTGATCGGCCATACCGGCGAGCGCATGGCCTGGCCGGCGATCAGCTTCAACGAGCAGCGTTATCTCAGCGAGCTGGAGAAGATCGAGGTGCCGCGGCACAGCCAGTCGCTGCTCGCGATCACGCCCTACGTGGTCGGCCTGTACGACAACGTCGAGGGCCGCGGCGACTTCGATGCGGGCGTCGATCTGTTCTGGAAGCCGAGCGGGCAGTTCCAGCTCAGCGCCACGATCAATCCCGACTTCGGCCAGGTCGAGAGCGACGGCATCGTCGTCAACTTCAGCGCGATCGAGACCTTCTTCGGCGACAAGCGCCCGTTCTTCACCGAGAACCAGAGCTACTTCGAGCTGCCGTTCGGCTCGCTCGGCAACGCCCAGCAACTGATCTATACCCGCCGGGTCGGCGCGCCCGCGGACGACGGTCGCGGTGCCGGCGATGTCGCGGCCGCGGTGAAGATCAACGGCAGCGCTGCGGGCTTCGGCTACGGCGTGTTCGCCGCCACCGAGAAGGGCGACGCCGGGCGCGATTTCTACGCCCTGCGCGCGACCCGCGACGGCGAGCGCCAGGGCCTGGGCGCGACCCTGACCCGGGTCGAGCGCCCGTTCTTCGATCGCGAGGCCACGGTGGCCGCCCTCGATCATCGCTGGACGCCGAACGCGAAGTGGACCGTGCGCAGCAACCTGGTCGCCTCCTCGATCGATCAGGCCGGCCGCAGCGTGCGCGACACCGGCGCGCAGGTCCGCATCGATCATCAGATCGACGACGCCTGGCGCCAGCAACTGTATCTGCTGCACACCGGCGGCGACCTGCAACTGAACGATTTCGGCTTCCTCGATCGCAACAATTTCAATTACGGCCGCTACGAACTGGCGCGGCGGATCAGCGCGCTGCCGGAGGACTCGCCGTTCGCATCGCACCAGTGGCGCTACGCGGTGTCGCGTCGGGTCAACGACGACGGCGTGAAGATCGCAGACGCCTTCGCGATCAACCGCTTCAGCGAGCGCCGGGACGGCGGCAACCAGTTCGCGGAAATCGCCGGATGGACCTCCGGCTACGACGATCTGATCACCCGCGGCAACGGCGTGGTGCGCCATCCCGGCCGGCTGTTCGCGTTCGCCGAACGTTTTTTCCCGAAAAAGAAGCACTGGTCGTTCTACGGCAGTCTCCGCTACAACGCCGAGGGTCTGGGCGGAGTCGATCGCGGCGCATGGACGACGTATCTGGAGCCGAGCTACGCGGTCAACGACGATCTGAGCTTCTTCGCGGGCCTGGAACTGCAGCGCAATCCCGACTGGCTGCTGTGGCGCGGAGGCAATCTGCTCGGCACCTATCGTTCGCGGCAGGCGTTCCTCAACGCAGGCGCGGTCTGGCTGATCGGTTCGAAACAGGAACTGCGCGTGCGTCTGGAGGCACTGGGCCTGGATGCCGAGGCCAAACGCGCCTGGCGCGTCGCCGCCGACGGCGAGCCGGTGCGCAGCGCGGATGCCCTCGACGACTTCGCGCTGCGCAATCTCGGCTTCCAGGTGCGCTACCGCTACGAGTTCGCGCCGCTGTCCTACCTGTATGTGGCCTACGTCCGCGGCGGTTCGCTGTTCGAGGCCGGCGACGGCCCGTATTCGCTGGACGATGCGCTCAGTGGCGCCTTCGACCTGCGCGACAGCGAGCAGTTGCTGGTCAAGTTGTCATATCGCTTCGAGATATGAATCCAACACCGAACACGTCCTTCCCCCGATCAAGCCCCGGGCAGGCTGTGGACCTGTTCAGTGGTCGCGAGTCCGAAATGAATTCGGGCTCGCTCCCGCAGCAGCCCGGTGGCGACCTGTTGCGGGCGGCACATCCACGTGGCGCGCCGACGCCGACTGTTCGGCATCGCCCCGAACGGCCATCTTCGGCAGTGATCGTGATCGCGTTCAGCGGTCCAGTTTGATGACCACCCGGCCGTTCTGGATCAGGGTGCCGGCGATGCGGCGCCCGCGCAGCTTCTCCTGCAGGTCGTCATCGAGTCGGTACACCGGTTCGCGGCGTGCGTAGTCGCGCAGCCAGCCGTTGATGATGTCGCGTCCGGTGGCGTTCATGCGGCCGCCGACCAGCGGCAATTCGGCCGATTCCAGCTCCGGTTCTTCAAGATACAGCGCGTTGCTGCGCGGGTCGTAGCGCAGGCCGCTGGTGAGCGCGACGTGACCGCCGGGCCGGTCGCCGCGCATGCCCAGGCCCTCCAGGGCCAGATCGAAATCGAGATGCAGGCGGGTGCCGTTGTCGGGGATCGCCACCTGCGGGTTGAGCACGTTGAGCTTGACCAGGCCGCCGAACTGGTCGTACTGGCGCGGGTAGTGCTTGTCCAGATAGGTCTGCAACTGCGGCGCGCTGAAGCTGAGCCGGTTGCCGAGCAGGGCCTGGGCGGTGTCGAGCGCGGCGCAGCCGGCGAGCGCGGCACCGGCGGCGAGCAGGGCGACGGTACGCAGGAAGGTGCGGCGATGCGATGCGGGCATGGCGGGTCTCCGGGGCGATCGCCGCAGCATAGTCGAGGCGGGTGAACGCGGCGTGATCCCGATGCCCGATCAGCTCTCGGAGCGTGCCCGGCGTTGCGCCGTGTAATGCCAACAGGGCAGCGCAGGGCCGCCGCGCATGAACGCGATCGCCGCCGTGAACACGTCGATCACGCAAGGGTCGTGGCGTTGGCCGGTGATCCGGCACAGTCGTGCATGGAGCTCGTCGGCGTCGCAGTCGGCCAGCTCCGCGGGCGTGCGCAGACCGAGGGTTTCGAAATCGCCTGCGGTGGCCGGCCCGACGTTCGGGATCTCGGTGAAACGGCGCACTGCGGCGGCGTGGCGGGCCTTGCCCATGTGCGTTGCCCGTGGTTGACGGGGAAGATGACGCCGGATACGCGTGCGCAATGCGCTTCGAACGCGGAAGGCCGGATTCCACGGGGAAATCCGGCCTTCCGGTGATCGCTGCGGGCGTACCCGCAGCGAGGCGTCACTGCGACGATCGTGAAGACGATCAGGCGGTGGCGGCGTCCTTGAGCTTCTTCATCGGACGGGCCTTGACCTTGACCGTGGCCGGCTTGGCGGCGAAGGTGGTTTCCTGGCCGGTGAACGGGTTGATGCCCTTGCGCTTGGGCTTGGCCGGGACGTTGACCGCGGTGATCTTCAGCAGGCCCGGGAGCACGAACTGGCCGGCACCCTTCTTGCCGATGGAGGCGTGGATCGCGCCTTCGAGAGCGGCGAGCACGGCACGGACGTCCTTCGCGGCGACTTCGGCGGTGCCGGCGATGTGCGCGACCAGCGCGGACTTGCTCATCACGTCCTTGATCGGCTTCAGAGCGGCCGGCTTGGCGCTCTTCTTCGCGACGGCTTTCTTTTTCGTTGCCATGAGAATTCGTTTTCCTCGTCGGATGGTTGATCTGTATTGTGGCCGGAGCTGGCCGGCATGCGCACTGTAGGCCAAGGTTTCGCCGTCGCCAAGCCCCCGGAAGGCTTTTTTCAGGTGTTTTCCGGTTTTTTTCGCGCCACGGGGCGCGGATCGCGGGGATTTCCGCTGCAGCCCGCGCTGCCGGTGCGCGCGGAGCGCGGAAAACGGCTTCCGCGGCGCGGATCGGTCATCGGCGGATGCACGGTCGGCGATGCACCCGCGGCGCGATCACCCGGAGACGCCGCGTGCGCACGTCCGAGACCGCAGCCGCGACAGCGCGTGCGCCGGCGTCCACGCCGGCCCGCGTTTGCCGAGCGTTTCCGCGAGTTGGGCGTAACGCGCTTCGAAGCGTTCGCGCCTGCAGTCGAGATCGAACGACGAGGGCGCTCGCAGCAGCGCGATCAGGGCCAGACTTTCCTGCGGGCGCAGCGTCGCGGCGGGCGCGCCGAAGTAGGCTCGTGCGGCGGCTTCGATGCCGATGCTGTCGCGGCCGAAATGCGACTCGGCGAGGATCGTGTCCACGGCCTGATCGAAGCTCCATTGCCGGCCGACGTCGACGGTCCAGGCGATGCTCGCGAGGTGGCGTTGCGACTGGGTGAGCGGATCGGCATCGCGCGACCGGGCCAGGTGGGCGGCCAAGTGCAGCAACCGGAGATCCGGCGTCGTGCTCCGTGGTCGCATGCGCATCTCGCCGACCGAGGTCGTCCAGAAAGTGACCGGATTCAGCCGTCGCATGCGCGTCGCGCCGCCGGCTTCGATCGCGAGGAACTGCGCACGCACGGTGTCCGGGGCGCGCGAGGCGGATGCGGGAATCGTGTCCGGCACATGCTGCGCGGACCACAGATAGATCCCCCAGCACAGGACCACGAACAGCAGCGGCAGGCCGAGCGCGGTCCCGAGCATCCAGGGCAGCCAGGCGCCGCTCGTGCGCAGGGTGGGCATGCTCCGCTCCCGCCGGGCGGGAAGCCGGCTCGCGCGCAGGACCGTAACCGGCGCGCAAGGCCCGCGGCAAGGGGCCGCGGGCGTCACCGCCGTCGCCGCCGCGCTATTGCCCGTTGACCAGCACGTTGGCGGCGGTGCCGACGATCAGCGGGTCGGCGGGTCGGGCGACGTGCGGGTCCTTGCCCGGATAGGGCAGGGTGCTGAGGAAATGGCGCATGCAGTTGAGCCGGGCGCGCTTCTTGTCGTCGGACTTGACGACCAGCCAAGGCGAATCGGCGGTGTCGGTGTGGAAGAACATCGCGGTCTTGGCCTCGGTGTACTCGCCCCACTTGTCCAGCGACTGCAGATCGATCGGCGACAGCTTCCAGTGCTTGAGCGGGTCGCTGCGTCGCGATTTGAAGCGCCGCAGTTGTTCCTCGCGGCTGACCGAGAACCAGAACTTGTAGAGCCGGATGCCGCTGCGCACCAGCATGCGTTCGAATTCGGGCGCCTCGCGCAGGAATTCGAGGTATTCGCCGGGTGTGCAGAACCCCATCACCCGTTCGACCCCGGCGCGGTTGTACCAACTGCGGTCGAAGAACACGATTTCGCCGACCGTCGGAAGATGTTCGATGTAGCGCTGGAAATACCACTGGCCGCGTTCCTGATCGTTGGGCTTTTCCAGCGCGACCACCCGCGCGCCGCGCGGGTTGAGGTGTTCGGTGAAGCGTTTGATGGTGCCGCCCTTGCCGGCGGCGTCCCGGCCCTCGAACAGGATCACGATGCGCTGGCCGGTGTCCTTGACCCAGCTCTGGACTTTCAGCAGTTCGATCTGCAGCCGTTTCTTTTCCGCTTCGTACTCGCGCCGGCGCATCCGGGTGCGATATGGGTAATCCGCCGGCAGCGGCGCCGTCGTGCTGTCCTCGTCGGTCAGCGGTACTTCGTCCATCCGCCGCGCGGCGTCCGCGGACAGGCCCGGTTCCAGCGCCGGCATCGGCGGCGGGGCGTTCTGGAGGTCGGTCGCCGGGGCTTCGATCGCGAGGGTCGCGGCGTCCACCGCGACCGGATCCGCTGCGGGGGCGACGACGGCCGGCGTTTCGTTTGCGGCGGCACGGTTGCCGCGGCTGCGCGCGGACCGGCGCGGCGCGGCGGCCTGGGGCTTGTTGCGGGGCACGGACGCGGCGGTACCTGGGCGTTTGACGGGCATGACGGACTCCGGAAGGACGGGACGCCTCTCCTCGGCTGCCCGCGGGAGGCCGGGTTCATCCTCGCGTCATGTGCCTGTCATGCGCTTGAGCCGGGTCAAGTTTCCGCCCCGGACAGCACCCGAAGAAGGTGCTTCGGATGCTGTCGGAGGGCTCAGGCGGCCTCGTAGGCGCCGTAGCCGCGCAGCCGGCGGTAGCGGCGATCCAGCAGCTCCTCGATCGGTACCTGCTCCAGCGCGTCGAGTTCGTTCAGCAGCACCGCTTTCAGCCGTTTCGCCATCTGCACCGGATTGCGGTGGGCGCCGCCGATCGGCTCGCGCACGATCTTGTCGATCAGGCCCAGCTCCTTGAGCCGCTTGGCGGTGATCGCCATCGCGTCGGCCGCTTCCTGTTTCCTGTCGGCGGTTTTCCACAGGATCGAGGCGCAGCCTTCGGGCGAGATCACCGAGTAGGTGCTGTATTCGAGCATGATCGTCCGGTCGCCGACGCCGATCGCCAGGGCGCCGCCGGAGCCGCCTTCGCCGATCACGGTGCACAGGATCGGCACCCGCAGTTCGGCCATCTCGATCAGATTGCGGGCGATGGCCTCGGACTGGCCGCGCTCCTCGGCGTCGATCCCCGGCCAGGCGCCGGCGGTGTCGATGAAGGTCAGCACCGGCAGACGGAAGCGTTCGGCCATCTTCATCAGCCGCAGCGCCTTGCGGTAGCCCTCGGGCTTGGGCATGCCGAAATTGCGCCGGACCTTGGTCTTGGTGTCGCGGCCCTTTTCGTGACCGATCACCATCATGCTGCGGCCGTCGATCCGGGCGAGGCCGCCGACGATCGCGTTGTCGTTGGCGAAGGCGCGATCGCCGGCCAGTTCCTGGAACTGGTCGCAGATCACGCGCAGATAGTCGAGGGTGTACGGCCGTGCCGGATGGCGCGCGAGTTGCGAGACCTGCCAGGCGCTGAGGTCGCGGAAGATCTGCGCGGTGCGCAGGCGGAGCTTGTCTTCCAGCGCGCGGACTTCGGCGTCGATGTTCACCGCCGGACCGGTGCTGGCCTGGCGCAGCTCGCGGATCTTGGCTTCGAGGTCGGCGATCGGCTGTTCGAAGTCGAGGTAGTTCGGGTTCATGCGCGGGGGGCGGGGCCGTGGTGCGGAAGGCGGACAGTCTAGCCGAGCCGACCGTGGAAACGCCGTACCGAAACGTATGGAAGCCCGCGATGGGCGGCTTCGTCGGGCGATCCCGGCGATGCGGGCGTCGGTCGCGGCTGAGGCCGCTCCTACGACGCCCAGGGCCTGCTCAGCGCGACCTTCACCGTGCGCACGCCGGGCAGGGCGCGCAGCGCGCCGGGCAGATCGGCCTCGACCCGCACCGACTGGCCGCCGTTGAGGTCGAGGGTGCCGGCCGCGCCCTGCGGCAGCAGCATGTCGACGCGCAGCGGCGTCGATCCGGGGCGATGCCGCGCGAGCAGCGCTTCCAGTCGCGACATCAGCCCCGGCTCGCGCAGGTCAAGACGCAGCGACAGCCGCTGGGCCCGCTGCGGGCAGACCTGGTGATAGTCCCAGCAGCGGCGGGCGCGCAGCGAGAAGCCGCCGCTGAATTCGTCCTCGCGCAGGCCGCCTTCGACGATCAGGATGCGGTCGCGGGTGAGGAGTTGCTGGTATTCGAAGAAGGCTTCGGCGAAGAACGCGCACTCGATCCGGCCGCGACCGTCCTCCAGTTGCACGAAAGCCTGGCTGTCGCCGCGTTTGCGCATGCCGATGACCTGGCCGGCGAGGATCACCGTGGTTTCCGCGCGCCAACTGCGGCCGCCGCCGTCCTCGCCGCCGCCGCGTCCTCGTCCGGACTGCGCACCTTCCCACAGCGCGTCGATCCGGCCCAGATCATGGCCGACCAGCGCCAGCAGCTCCTCGCGATACGGGTCCAGCGGATGGCCGCTGAGATAGTGACCGAGGGTGTCGCGCTCGCCCTGCAGTTTCTGGCCCAGCGGCCAGTCGTCGGTTTCGGGCAGGGTCAGCGACAGCGCAGGGCCGGACGTATCGGCGGTGGGCTCGCCGAATCCGGCGCCGAACAGCGAAACCTGGCCGGCCTCGCGTTCGCGCGCGAGTTGTTCGGTGGCCTTCAGTACCTCCGGCAACTGCAGCAGCAGGGTGGGGCGATTGCGGCCCAGCGCGTCCAGCGCGCCGGCGCTGATCAGCGCTTCGAGCGTACGCCGGTTGAGTTTCGAGGAATCGACGCGTCTGCAGAAATCCAGCAGGTCGCGATACGCGCCGTTGGCGCGGCGTTCGTCGGCGATCGCCTCGCAGGCGCCGCGGCCGACGCCCTTGATCGCACCGAGGCCATAGCGGATGTACTTGCCGTCCCATGCCTCGAACATGAAGGCCGAGGCGTTGACGTCCGGCGGCGACACGTCGATGCCCAGCGCGCGCGCTTCGTCCAGGAACATCACCACCTTGTCGGTGTTGTCCATGTCCGAGGACAGCACCGCGGCCATGAATTCGGCCGGGTAATGCACCTTGAGCCAGGCGGTCTGATAGGCGACCAGCGCGTACGCGGCCGAGTGCGACTTGTTGAAGCCGTACTCGGCGAATTTCTCCATCAGGTCGAAGATCTGGGTCGCGGTCTTCGGGTCGACGCCGCGTTCGGCCGAACCGGCCTCGAACTTCGCGCGCTCCTTGGCCATTTCCTCGGGTTTCTTCTTGCCCATCGCGCGGCGCAGCAGGTCGGCGCCGCCGAGCGAGTAACCCGCCAGGACCTGGGCGATCTGCATCACCTGTTCCTGATACACGATCACGCCGTAGGTCGGTTTCAGCACCGGCTCCAGCGCCGGATGCGGATAGCTCACCTCGGTGCGGCCGTGCTTGCGATCGACCCATTCGCGATCCATCCCCGAACCCAGCGGACCGGGGCGGAACAGCGCGGCGAGCGCGATGATGTCCTCGAAGGTATCGGGTTTCGCGCGCTTGAGCAGTTCGCGCATGCCGCGGGATTCGAACTGGAACACCGCGACCGTGTCGCCGCGCGCGAACAGTTCGTAACTGGCCCTGTCGTTCAGCGGCAGCGCGCCGATGTCCAGCGGTTCGAGGCCTTCGCGGGCGCGGCGGACGTTGATCGCCTTCACCGCCCAGTCGATGATCGTCAGCGTGCGCAGGCCGAGGAAGTCGAACTTGACCAGGCCGATCGTCTCGACGTCGTCCTTGTCGAACTGGGTGACCGGGTTGCGGCCCTTGCCGGCGCCGTCGTGTTCGGCGAACAGCGGGCAGAATTCGGACAGCGGCTGCGGCGCGATCACCACGCCGCCGGCGTGCTTGCCGGCGTTGCGGGTGAGGTCTTCGAGCTGCAGCGCCAGATCGATCAGGTCGCGGACTTCGTCCTCGGCGTTGTAGCGCTCGATGATCTCGCCGATCGCGCGTTCCGGGTCCTGCTGGGCGCGCTTGCTGCGGCCGAGCACGTCCTCCAGCGACAGCGGGTCTGCCGGCTGCAGCGGAATCAGCTTGGAGATGCCGTCGACGAAACCGTAGGGCAGGCCGAGCACGCGGCCGGCGTCGCGGACCACGGCC
>JBIJAD010000023.1:0-20263 GCA_044345955.1 Lysobacteraceae bacterium | reverse complement strand
TGCTGCGGACCGAGCCAGCGGTCCAGCGCTTCCGCGCTGGCGAACGCCGCATGACAGGCGTCGGCGGACACCTTGATGCTCTTGGTCGCGCAGATCGTGTAGCCCTTGGGACGCCCGTCCTTCTCCAGCAGTCCGTGGGCGGCCTCGTAGGCGATATTGATGGTCGCGACCCACCACGGATCGAGCTTGTGGACATCGAGCAGGTGATTGCCGATGTCGCGGCGTCCCTTGCCGGGACCACCGAAGGCATCGAGCAGGGCGAACCATTCGCCGAGCGTGCGGCCGGTCGCGGCCTTCGCCGAGGCTTCGTCGGTGGCGTGATCGCTGCGCGGGTCAATCTTCATCGTCGTCCTCCGGGGTGACGATCCACAGCGGCGCGAGATCGGAGCCGTCGCGTCGGGTGATGCGTTGGACATCGCTCCCTTGCGCGGACATCACGTAGATCTCGTTGTCGCCACTGCGGTCGGAGTCGAAGACGATCCGTGCGCCGTCCGGCGAGAATGCGGGATAAGCGTCGTCATGCGGCGAATCTGCGGTGAGATTCATCGCCGTCCCGTCGGCCGGATCCATGCGCCAGATGTCGTATCCGCGATCAGGAAACCGTCGCATCCAGACGATGTGCCGGCCGTCGGGGCTGAACCGTGCCGGGCCTTCGCCGCCGTATTCGTGTCGCGGAACCGCATCGTTGGCGTCGTCGCGGGTCAACTGGCGGAATGGACCTTCCGGCAGACGCATCGACCACAGCTCCCAGCTCCCGCTGCGGTCGGAGCGGAACAGCAGTCGGGTCCCGTCGGGCGAGTACTGCGGGTCGGTATCGCTCCAGGGACCGATGCCGACCGGATGCCGCGTCGTGCCGTCGGCGTTGTACGCGAGAATGCGCTTGCGGCCGCCGTCCACGACCTCGAACAGACAGTCGGCGAGCCCCGGTCGGCAGCCGGGCATGCCGTCGGCGACTGGTTGTTCGGACAGTCTGCGCAGGCCGCTGCCGTCGGCGCCGACGGCGTACGCGCGCCAGCGGCGATCGACACCCGGCCCGCGCTGCGGGCGCGACAACAGCAGCACGTCGGTTCCCGCCTGCGACCAGACCCAGATGTCCGCGGTCGAAGCCGGCAACCATTCGCGGGCTCCGCCGTTGGCATCGCGGGTCATCACCGTCCAGCGGCCGTCGATCTGGGCGTTCCAGACCAGACGTTCCCCGGCCTGCGCCGGAGCGACGGTGCAGACGGCGGAAGCGAGCACGAAGATCAGGCGGATCACGGCCACAGCGCCAGGATCAGGCCGATCAGGGTGAACTGCAGCGTGTGGTAGCCGCCGTTGATCAGGAACAGCTTCAGCGACTTGCGCTCGAACAGATAGTTGATGCCGAAGCTCGACGCCACCCAGCACAGGCCCGCGGAGGATCCTGCGCCGAGGCCCAGCGCCAGCGGCGGACGCGGACCGAGGAACATCGCGAACACGAAGGCGGCGACGACGCTGAGCACGAAAGCCAGGCCGAAAATGAGCGCCATGTTCCCGTTCTTCAGTTGTTCGTCGCTCAGTCCGACCTCGCGTTGCCAGGCCTTGCCGAACAGCGCAGGCGAATACCACAGGCCGCCGAGCACGAAACTGACGGCAGCGGCGGTCAGCACTGCCCAGATGTTGAATTCAGGCATGGAACTCTCCCCTTGGTCGTTGCGGCGGTCGTCGGGCGAAGCATGACGGCGGTGTCGGGCCGCGTCTTGGAAAAAAGGGAACGCGGTTCATTCCACGACCACGCTGCCGCCGTCGGGGCGGGCCTGACGGACGAATTCGCCGGGCGCGAAGCCGCTGAAGGTGCGGAAGTCGTTGATCAGGTGCGATTGATCGTAGTAGCCGCAGTGCGCGGCCAACTCCGCCCAGGGCACGCTGTCGCAGCCGGCAAGCAGGGCGAGGGCGCTCTTGAAGCGGTGAATGCGCGCGAGGGTTTTCGGGGTGAACCCGACTTCGCGGCGGAACAGGGTGCCGAGGTATTTCCGGCTGACGCCGGCTTCGCGCGCGAGATCGTCCACGCGGAGTTGTCCGCGGGTCGCCGCGATCCGGTCCAGCGCCCACGGCACCAGCGCATGCGGTGCATAGCGATGCTGCAGACGCGCCAGCAGCCAGGCCTCGACGATCGCGAACCGGCGTTCGATGTCCTCGCACTGCAACAGCGTCTCGCGCAGTGCGAGCACGTCGTCGCCGAGCAGATCGGCGAGGCCGAGCACGCGTCCGGCGGTTTCCTCGGCGTCGACGTGCAGCCACGGGCGGCCGCCCGCGGAGCGGAAAGCGACCCCGAGCAGGCAACTGCCGTGCGGCGCTTCGGTTTCGATCGGGCTTTCCTGCAGGCCCGAATACCAGATGTCGCGGAAGGGAATGCTGCGCTGCGGCGGACCGACCTCGATCAGATACTGCGGCCGGCCGAGATTGATCAACAGGAAACTGTCGGAAGTGGGCAGGATGCGGTCGCGTTTGTAGCTGACCGTGCCTTCGCCGAACCACAGTGTGGCCACGTAAGGCTGCAGCGCGGGACATGGCGTGCAACTGGCCACGGTCCAGCGTCCGAGCGCATCGTCGTGTCGATGGATCGACACCCGGGATCGAAAATCACCGTCCATCGTCGGTCGCTGGGCCTGCGGGCACGGGGTCGCCGGAGGATATCATCGGGCGCGCCGTCCGTCTCAATACACCACCGCTCGCGCCTGCACGAAGGAATAGAAGAACACCGCGTCGGGGTCGTTCTGGACCTGGCGCATTTCCCGACGCATGCCGTCGACCACGTCGGCGGTGACGCAGCCGGCGGCAATCAACTGATCGGCGGCGGACAGCAGCAATTCCTCCCAGAAACCGATCATGGTCTTGCGCCGCGCCGGTTCGCGGTTGTCGAAGTGGAAGGTCTTGATCTCGGTGCTCACGTCGCGGAAGCCGCCGGCGAGCAGCAGGTTGCCGAGTTTGGCGCCGACGAACGGGTCGCCGCCGTGTTCGATCTGGAAGTCGTTGAAGGCCATCCAGTATTTCCACACGTTCGGCGAATACGGATCGAGCAGGAACGAGGCGTTCATCACTTCGGTGATGTAGACCGGCGCGCCGGGCGACAGGACCCGGCGGACCTCGTTGAGCACCCGGGCCGGTGCGGGCACGTGCTCCAGCACCCAGCACAGGAAAGCGGCGTCGAAGCTGCGCGGCGCGAACGGCAGGTCGGTGGCGTCGGCCTGCTGCAGCGTGTAGCGGCCTTCCAGCCACGGCATCGCGCCGAGGTTCTCGCGCGCGGCGTCGAGCTGGGCCTGGTTGAGATCGACGCAGGTCGCGTGCAGCTCCGGGAATCGCCGCAGCAGGATTTCGGTCTGTGCGCCCACGCCGCTGCCGACTTCCAGCAGACGCGAGGCGCCGGTGTAGTCGATGTTGCGGAAGATGGTGTTCTCGGCGATCCGCGCCTGCCTCACCAGACGCGCCTGCTCGGTGGGGGAGAAGCCGTGGAGGTAGTCCGACTGATCGGAAGTGGCGTTCATGCATGATTTTCCTCGGTTGCGTTTCGCCACAGCCATTGCGTTGGCCGGGGTTCCCTCCCGAGCAGGTCTGCGATGGCCTCTTCGATCAGGCCGCGGTCCAGCTTTTCGACCAGCAGGTCCGGCGGCAGCAGGAACCGGTCGATCTCAGGTTTTGCCGCTCCGGTGAATTCGTCGGATCGACGCGCATGTTCGACGAATCCGAACGTCCAGACGGTGATGCCGCAGACTTGGCCATCCGCAGTGATTTCCGCGTTGCAGAAGTCGCAATGAGGATCATCGCCCGGTTGCGGGTAACCGCCGACGTAGTGCTCGAATTCGAGCCAGAGGGAGAATGCACGGGCCGTCCGCATGCGCACAGCCTCACGCCGCCGCCGGCAATTCCGGCGTCACCCCCGCGATCAACGCATCGAAGTAATCGCGGGTCAGACGCAACTGATCCGCAGCGCTTTCGGCGCGATTGACCACGGCGCGGAAGGTTTCGCGCTGTTCATCGGTATGTTCCGGACGGTCCTTCGCATACCAGCCCAGGTGCTTGCGCGCGATGCGCACGCCCTGCGGTTCGCCGTAGAAGGCGTGCAGATGTTCGAGATGGCCGAGCAGAATGTCGCGCGCCTCGGCCAGCGACGGCGGCGGCAGCGTCTCGCCGGTGGCGAGGAAATGCGCGATCTCGCGGAAGATCCATGGGCGGCCTTGCGCGGCACGGCCGATCATCACCGCGTCGCAGCCGGTGGTGTCGAGCACCTGTTTCGCCTTCTGCGGCGAGTCGATGTCGCCGTTGGCGATCACCGGAATGTTCAGCATCGCCTTGATCGCGGCGATGGTCTCGTATTCGGCCCTGCCGGTGTACTGCTGGTCGCGGGTGCGGCCGTGGACGGTGAGCGCGGCGATGCCGCAGTCCTCGGCGATGCGCGCGATCGTGGGCGCGTTGCGCGCGTCGGCGGCCCAGCCGGTGCGGATCTTGAGCGTGACCGGCACCTCCACCGCCTTCACCATCGCGGTGAGGATGCGCCCGACCAGGGCCTCGTCGCGCATCAGCGCCGAGCCGGCCCAGGCGTTGCAGACCTTCTTCGCCGGGCAGCCCATGTTGATGTCGATGAACTGCGCGCCGTGGTCCACGTTGTACCGCGCCGCCTCGGCCATGACCTCGGGCACGGTGCCGGCGATCTGCACACTGATCGGCGCCGGCTCGCCTTCGTGGTCCATCCGGTGCAGGGACTTGCGGGTGCTCCAGAAGCGCGGGTCGGAAATGGTCATCTCCGACACCGCCAGCCCCGCGCCGAGGCGCTTGCACAACTGCCGGAACGGCTTGTCGGTGACCCCGGCCATCGGGGCCAGGATCACGCGGGGTTCGATCAGGTGGGGGCCGATGCGCATCCGGCGATTGTAGCGCCGGGGCGGACTCACTTCGCCGCGAGGTTCTGCACCTTCGCCTCGGGGGCGTGAGTCATCACCGAGCGGATGCCGTTGTCGCGCGAGGACGCGCTCTTGTACATCTCGCTGCGTCCGATCGGCTCGCCGTTGCCGGCCACCAGCACGAAATAGGGGCTGCCGTCCTTCGCCACCTTCTTCTCGAAATTCGCCTCCGACACGGCGTGACGACGCACCGAGTCGATGCCGTTCTCGCAGCCGCCCAGGCTGGCGTAACCCTCGCTGCTCAGGATCACCTCGCCGTTGCCGGCCTTCAGATTGAACTGGAACTCGCCGTTCTTGCGCTTGCTGATCTCGAACTTGCCGGCCATGCGGACCTCCATGCGGGTGGATGCGTCGAAGGGTAGCAACGGAACGGGGGCGACATTCGCGGCCGGCCCGGTGCCGCCGTCGGCGACCCGACGGACGGTCAGCCCGGGAAGCGCGCGTCGAGTTCCCCGCGGGTCGGCATCGCCGCGGCGGCGCCGTGGCGTTCGGTCGAGAGCGCGGCGTAGCGCTGGGCTTCGCGCAGATGGGTGGCGAACGCCGCCTGCGGGCGGAGGGCCAGGGCGGCGGCGAGCGCGCCGTTGAAGGCGTCGCCGGCGCCGGTGGTGTCCACCGCGTTCGCGCTTTCCGCCGGCAGTCGATACCAGGCGCTGTCGTCGCCGCGTTGCGCGCCGTCGGCATGCGAGACGAAACAGCCGGCCGCGCCGAGGGTGATGACCACGCTGCCGCCGGGCAGCAGGTCGCGGCACAGCGCGTGCAGCCGCGGCGAATCGAGGCTGGCGATGGCCTCGCCGTCGATCCGTTCGCCGAGATGGCGTGCGAACAGCGCCGCGCACTCGGTCTCGTTGGGGGTGAGCAGGTCGGCCTGCGCCAGCAGCTCGCGCGGCAGGGCCACGTTCGCCGGCGCCGGGTTGAGCATCGCGATGCGTCCGGCCTCGCGCGCCAGGCGCAGCGCCGCGGCGACCGCGTCCAGCGGCGATTCGAGCTGCGCCAGGGTCACGGTCGCGGCGGCGATCGCGGCCGCGTGGCCGTCGACGAACGACGGCGCCAGTTCGGCATTGGCGCCGGGCCCGACCACGATGCTGTTGCGGCCCTGGGCGTCGACGAAGATCCCGGCGGTGCCGGTCGGCGCCTCGCTGCGCTGGTCGCGCAGGTCGATGGCGTCGGCGGCGGCGAGCGCGCGCGCGAGCTGGCCGCCCGCGTCCTCGCCCAGCGCGCACAGAAACGCGGTGGCGGCGCCGCTGCGTGCGGCGGCGGTGGCCTGATTGAAGCCCTTGCCGCCGGGGCCGCTGGCATAGGCGCCGGAATGGGTCGCGCCCGGCGGCGGCAGCGCGTCGCTGCGCCAGACATGGTCGACGTTGAACGAGCCGACCACGACGACCTGCGGCGCGGAAGAAGACGTGGAGAGGGTCATGGGGGAAACAAATCCTCGGAACGGAGACGGCGACACCCCCGGATCGCTCCGGGGGTGCCGGTTGTGAACGCTCGAAGCGGCGGACCGCGGTCAGCGCAGGTGGATCAACACCCCGGCGATGGTCGCGGTCATCAGGGTCGCGATCGAGCCGCCGAGCACCGCGCGCAGGCCGAAGCGGGCCAGATCGCTGCGCCGCTCGGGCGCGAGGCTGCCGATGCCGCCGATCTGGATCGCGATCGAGGCGAAGTTGGCGAAGCCGCACAGCGCGTAGGTCAGGATCAGCTTGGTTTCCTCGGTGATCGCGCCCGGGCCGGCGCCGACCGGCAGCGCCGACAACTGCAGGTAGGCGATGAATTCGTTGAGCACGATCTTCTGGCCGATCAGGCTGCCGGCGACGGCGGCGTCCTGCCAGGGGATCCCGATCACCCAGGCGATCGGCGCCAGCACCGCGCCGAGGATCGTGCCCAGATTGACCTGGATGCAGCCGTTCGCGGGATTGGCGGCGAACGCCGGGTCGGTCATGCACAGCGCGTCCTTGCCGCTGTTGAGCCACGCGGTCAGGCCCACCGCTTCGGAAATCCCGCCGATGATCGCGTTGAGCAGCGCGATCAGGGCGACGAAGGCCAGCAGCATCGCGGCGATGTTGATCGCCAGCTTCATGCCGTCGCCGGCGCCGGCCGCGGCCGCGTCGATCACGTTCGCCGAGGTCTTCTCGATCTCCATCTTGATCGTGCCGCGGGTCAGCGGCTCCTGGGTTTCCGGGATCAGGATCTTGGCGAGGATGAAGGTCGCCGGCGCGGCCATGATGCTGGCGGCGAGGAAGTGCTTGGCGTAGATCTCCATCGCTTCCTTGTCGCCGCCGCCGAGCATCGCGATGTAGGTCGCCATCACGCCGCCGGCGATGTGGGCCATGCCGCCGATCATCATCGTCAGCAGTTCGGAGTCGGTCATCTTCGAGATGTACGGGCGCACGGTCAGCGGCGCTTCGGTCTGGCCGATGAACACGCTGGCGCAGACCGAGGTGGTCTCGGCGCCGGAGAGCTTCATGACCTTGGTGATCGCCCAGGCCATGCCCTTGACCACCCACTGCATGATCCCGAGGTGGTAGAGGATCGCGGTCAGCGCGGCGAAGAACACCACCGTCGGCAGCACCTGGAAGGCGAAGATGAAGCCGAACTGCTTGTAGGCATCGGGGCCGGGGACGCCCATCGCGTCGGCGATCGGCTGGCCGACCAGCTTCTGGTCGGTCAGCGAGCCCAGGATCATCTTCGCGCCCTCGTTGGTGAACGCGGACAACTGGACGAAGCCGTGGGCGAGGGTGCTGAAGATGGCTTCGCCGTAGGGCGTGAGCAGCACGAAGGCGGCGAACAGGATCTGCACGAAGACGCCGGTCTCCACCAGCTTCCAGTCGACCAGCCGCTTGTTGTTCGAGAACAGCCAGGCGATGCCGATCAGCACCGCCAATCCGAACAGGCCGAAACCGACCCGCAACACTGCATCCATCATCGCGATCCCCTCAGGCCGGCGGCCAAACCCCGGCAGGGTAGGCCAGCGGGGGGCGGCGGGGCAACCATCGCCCGGCCCGGGCGGTCAGACGTCCCGGGCGACCACCCGGTGGCCGCCCTGCTGCTTGGCGACCTGCAGCCGGCGGTCGGCGCTGCGCAGCAGCGCGGAGACGTCGTTGCCGTCGACCGGGTAGGCCGCGAGCCCGCCGCTGAAGGTGATCCGCACCGGGTCGCTGCCGCGTTCGGCCTGGAACGGCCGCTCGGCCATCAGTTGGCGCAGCCGATCCAGCCGCTCCCAGGCATTGCCGATCGGGCAGCGCAGCAGCAGCACGAACTCCTGGCCGCCGATCCGCACCAGCCGCTCGCCGGGCTGCAGGATCTCGCGCATCGAGCCGGCGACGTGGCGGATCGCGCGGTCGCCGGAGAGGTGGCCGAAGGCGTCGTTGATCCGCTTGAAGCGGTCCAGATCGAGCAGCGCCAGGGTCAGCGACGTCCCGTCCTCACGCACCGTTTCCAGGATCCGCGGCATCCGCTGCACCAGCCACGAGCGGTTGGGCAGGCCGGTCAGGCCGTCGCTGCCGGAGGATTCGATCAGCCGCTGCATCCGGTAGACCACGGTCGCGGTGAGCAGGGTCATCAGCAGCATCAGCACCAGACGTTCGATCTGGCCGCCGAGGGTGACCGTGCCGTAGTCCACCGAGACCAGTTGATCCGGCGATTCCACCCGCGCGTACAGGATCGCGATCATCAGCCCGTACTGCACGATCGCCATGCCGCCGGCGTACACGGTCAGGCGGCCGTCGTTGCGCAGCGCGGTCATGCCGATCGCCAGCAGATAGAAGCACCACACGATCATGCTGTTGAACGCGGCCACCGGGTCGCCGAAGAAGTGCAGCAGCACCAGCACCGCGGTGGTGGTGCTGACATCGTAGGTGGTGGTGGCGTAGGGCAGCCAACCGTGGCGTCGGCGCTGGCCGGCGAGGACCAGCCAGATCTGCGCGCAGATGTTGATGAAGATCGAGGCGCCCAGGCCGATCACCAGTTCGGTGGCGCTGCCGGCGCTGCCGTTGCCGATCAACGCGACCAGCGGCAACAGCAGGGTCAGCGCCGAGAGCGCCGCGCGCACCCGCGCCACCAGCAGTTCGCCGCCGGCGCCCAGATCGAGCATGACCTCGTCCGGTCGCGCCAGCAGCGCCCGCAGCAGATCGCGTTTCCAGTCGCCGGTGATGCTCATTTCGTGTGTGCCGCGTGCGTTCGGTCCCGCGACAGGATAGCCTCGTCTGCCTCGGCTGCGGTCATCGACCGGGCCCGGCCCGGCGGATCCGCGCGACGCCCGGCCGCCGGGCTTGCGCGGGCATTCAAGGAGGAAGACACATGCCGACCCGTTTTCGCCCTGCCTGCGCGCGCGCCGCGCGCCGGATGCGTGCCGCCGCCTGCACCGCCGCCTGCGCCGCGCTGTCCGCGCTGGCGCTTCCCTTCGCCGCCGTCGCGCAGGCCGATCCCCGGCTGGACGAGCTGTACATGCTGCAGCCGCACAACAGCTATGAGCACGGCGCGCAATTGACGCTGTGGCTGGATGCCGGCTATCGCACCCTGGAACTGGACGTGCAGGACCAGGACGACTGGTGGACCCACGCCCGTGGCCCCTACGTCGCCCACGACGGCGGCCCCGTCAACAGCAACTGTCGCGGCACCGCCGACCGCCTGGCCGACTGCCTGGACGACATCGTCGCCTGGCAGGACGCGCATCCCGGCGAACTGCCGATCGTGGTGTTCATCGACATGAAGACCCGGGTCGCCAACGCCCTGAGCGCCTGGAGCGTCTCGCGCATCGACGCTCTCGACAGCTTCGTCTCCAGCCGGCTCGGCGCGCGCCAGTACCGCTATTCGGACCTGCGCGCCGCGATCGCCGGCGCCCCCGGCGCGACCCCGCGCGAGAAACTGCGTGCGGCCGGGTGGCCGAGCGCGAACGGCCTGCGCGGTCGGATCGTGGTCGCCTTCACCGGCGGCCGTTACGGCGCGGTCAACCAGGGCATGGCCGACATGATCGCGCTGCGCGGCAGCGCCACCGCCGCGTTCCTGTGTCCTGACGTGGACGCCGGCGATCCGGACGAGATCTCCGGGACCGTGGACGGCATGTCCGCGGGCGCCTCGGCGCAGATGTTCTGCGCCAACGTCCAGGCCGGCGATCACTATCAGCGCGTCGCCAATCGCGCCGCGCAGTACCGCCAGTTGATGCATCTGTGGGGCGCGGCCGGCGATTTCGTCAGCACCGATTACGCGCCGACCTACATCGCGGTGGCGCACGGCGTGTCCGCGATCGGCATGGACGTGACCGACACGCTGTCGGACCCGAACGTGTTCGTGCCGGCGTGGACCGCGAACATCCCGCTGGTCGGCACCCGTCGCGGCCTGCCCGGCTATTTCACCCTGCGCCCGCTCAGCGCCGCGGGCACGCGCTGCATCGGCACCCGCGGCAACGGCTACGGCAACGGCGCGCAGCTCGATCAGGAACTGTGCAGCGGCGGCTTCGACCAGCAGTACGTCTACACCGCCGAAGGCCAGCTCCGCCCGCGCGGCAACAACGTGCAGTGCATGGACATCTCCGGCGGCACCGCCGGCTCGGGCAAGGCGATGCATCTGTGGGACTGCGACGGCGGCGATTCCGAGAAATGGTTCATCACCCCCGATGGGCGATTCCGCAGCCGCCACAACGTCAACTTCTGTGCCACCGTGCCCAATGGCACGCTGAGCACCGGCGTCCAGTTGCGCACCGAGTGGTGCGGCTCCGTCTCGTGGCAGCAGTTCGAACGGGTGCCGGTGCCGGACTGGGCGCAGACGAATTTCTGAGCTTCGCGCCGCAGCGGCCACGGCCGTGACGGGCGTGACCGCGTTCGGTCGTGCGTCGATGCGATGGATGCGCGGGCGGCGCCTGTCCGGTCTGCGGCGATGCCGACAGTTCCGGCGCGGGTCTCAGCCTCCGCTCCGACCGGCTGCCTGCGTGGCGGACGGCGGCGCCGACAGCGTTTCCGCGGCCGGTACACCGCGGAACGCGACCCACGCCGCCAAGCCGAGAAACAGCGCCGCCGCCGCGATCCGCGCCGCGCGCAGCGGCAGCTTCGCCGCGAACCGGCTGCCCAGCATCACCACCGGCACGTTCGCAAGCAGCATGCCGATCGTGGTGCCCAGCACCACCGGCCACAGCGCGGGCGCGTTCGCGGCCAGGACCACGGTCGCGATCTGGGTCTTGTCGCCGATCTCGGCGAGGAAGAAGGCGATCGTGGTCGCGATGAAGGCGTTGCGCGCGGGCAGCGCGGCGTCGTCGGCGTCGATCCGGTCGGGCTTGAGCGTCCACAGCCCGATCGCGGCGAAGCTGGCCGCGACCAGCCAGCGCAGCGCGTCGGGGCTCAGCCAGCCGGCGATCAGGCCGCCCAGCCAGCCGGCGGCGGCATGGTTGAGGATGGTCGCGACGAAGATGCCGGCGATGATCGGCAGCGGCCGCCGGAACCGCGCGGCCAGCAGCAGCGCCAGCAACTGGGTCTTGTCGCCGATCTCGGCGATCGCGACCGCGATCGTCGAAACGCCGAGCGTGGACAGCAGGGAAGGTTCCATGTGGACTCCGGGGCCGGGCTTCGCGGATGGACGCGAAGGCAAACGCCGCGCAGCCCGACCCGGGTGGCGCGACGCCTGCCTTCGGTCTTGCCCGCAACGGACGCCGTCGAAGGTGTCCGCCGCTCCCGCGCCATGGCCTGCCGGCCAAGTGTGTTGACGTGGGATCCGGCGCGGCCGCTGGGCGGCGCCGGTGGGCGACTCCCCGGAGGAAGAGTGCACGCAGTCTAACGCTTCGAACCGGAGCGGGCGAGCGGCTACACTGCGCGCACCACGACCCATCTTCCTTCTTCTCCAGGATGACCGTCATGCAATACCGACGTCTCGGCGCCAGCGGTCTGCAGGTCTCGGCCCTGTCCTTCGGCGCGTGGATCACGTTCGGCCGGCAGATCGGCCGCGGCACCGCCCGCGAGCTGATCGCCGCGGCCTGGGACCACGGCATCAATTTCTTCGACAACGCCGAGGGCTATGCCGAGGGCGAGGCCGAGCGGGTGATGGGCGACGTGATCGCCGACCTGCGCCTGCCGCGCGACGGTTTCGCGGTCTCCAGCAAGGTCATGTTCGGTTCGGCCACCGACCCGCGGCCGATGCAGAAGGGCCTTTCGCGCAAGCACGTGCGCGACGCCTGCGACGGCGCGCTCAAGCGCCTGCGCGTGGACTATCTCGATCTGTATTTCTGTCACCGCCCCGATCCGGACACGCCGATCGAGGAAACCGTGTGGGTGATGGACGGGCTGATCCGCCAGGGCAAGGTGCTGTACTGGGGCACCTCGGAATGGTCGGCGGCGCAGATCCGCGAGGCGACGAAGATCGCCAAACATCATGGTCTGCATCCGCCGTCGATGGAGCAGCCGCAGTACAACCTGCTGCACCGGCAGCGGGTGGAACTGGAATACGCGCCGCTGTACGCCGAACTCGGGCTCGGCACCACGACCTGGTCGCCGCTGGCTTCCGGTCTGCTCACCGGCAAATACAACGAGATCGTGCCCGACGATGCGCGCCTCGGTCTGGAGGGGCAGGGCTGGCTGCAACGGATCGTGCTCGGCGACGACGACAGCCGCCGCCGCGATCGTGCGCGTCGCTTCAGCGCGCTGGCCGCCGAACTGGGTCTGCCGCCGGCGCCGCTGGCGATCGCCTGGTGCCTGCGCAATCCGCATGTGTCCACGGTCATCCTCGGCGCCAGCCGGCTCGAACAACTGCTGCAGAATCTGGATGCCCTGCGTCTGGCCGGCAGCGTGGAGGACCCGGTCTGGCGGCGGCTGGAGGCGGCCACGGCCTGAGGCGCGGGTGCGGGCTTGACTCACAAATGATAATCATTATCATTTGTGAGGTCTTCCCCCCAGGACGCCGCCGATGACCCGCGCCGAGATCGCCAGCGAGAGCCCGCACGGCGCGCGCAGCGCCGATACCGACGCGTCGCCCGTCGCCGCCGACAGTCCGTCCATGCCGGTCTTCGACAGTGCGCGTCTGCTGCAGGGTGGACGCGAAGTGCTGATCCGTCACGGCGGCGAGTGCTACCGCCTGCGCCACACCCGCAACGACAAGCTGATCCTCACCAAATAATCCACGCTGCCGCGCTCGTCTCGACGAACGCGGCGGTCCACCGCTCCAGGCACGCGAGCCACCGGTCTCTCTCCGGACGCCAGCCGCCTTGTGTTTCCACGACACGAGTCCGTCATGCGTCCGAATCCGTTGTGCCGCGCCCTGTCGCTGTGCCTGTGCTGTCCCGTCGCGGCGTTCGCCGCGGACGCGCTCGACGAATCCGCCGAGGCCGCGCCGGCCGATACCCTCGATCGCGTGGTCGTGATCGGCACCCTCTCCGCGCAGGCCATCGCGGATGTCCCGGCCACGATCGATGCGATCGATCGCGACACCATGGACGCGCGGCTGGTCCACGATCTGAAGGATCTGTTCCGCTACGAACCCGGCATTTCGGTGCCCGCCGGCGACGGCCGCTTCGGCCTCGGCGATATCCGCATCCGCGGCCTCGGCGGCAATCGCGTGCTGATCCAGACCGACGGCATCCCGGTCTCGGATGGCTTCAGCATCGGCAGTTTCTCGAACGCCAATCGCAATTTCGTCGATCTGGACACGCTGAAGCAGGTCGAGATCCTGCGCGGTCCGGGCAGTGCGCTGTACGGCTCGGATGCACTCGGCGGCGTGGTGTCGTTCCGCACGAAGGACCCCGAGGACTATCTGCGCGACGGCCGCGACCGCCACTTCGCACTGAAACTCGGTTACGAAGGCGACTGGGACGGCCTGTTCGGCGGTGCGACCTTCGCCGCCGGCGGCGAGCGCTGGTCGGGGCTGATCGCGGCCGGTCATCGTCAGGGCGGATCCCGGGAAAACCAAGGCAAGAACGATGTCGACGGTGCGCTGCGCAGCGCGCCCGATCCGCAGCAGCGCGACGGCCGAAGTCTGCTCGCCAAACTGGTGTTCGCGCCGGACGGCACGCAACGCTGGCGGCTGACGGCGGAGGGCAGCGAGGATGCCGCCGACACCGACGTGCGCAGTGCGCTGAGCCTGTCGCCGCTGACCGGTGCGACCGTGCTCGCGCTCGTCGGCGATGACCGCCGGCGCCGGGTGCGATTCGCGCTGGAACACGAGTTGGACGCCACCGCCTGGCGCTGGGCCGACACTCTGCGCTGGTCGATCTACCGTCAGCACAGCCGCACCGTGCAGGACACCGACGAACTGCGGCGCAGCGCGAGCGGTGCACTGCAGCGCCGGCAGCGCGGTTTCGCGTTCGAACAGCGTCTGGCGGGGATCGAGGCGCTGGCGTCGAAGACCCTGCGCACCGGTGCGGTCGAACATGCGCTGACGTGGGGCGCAGAACTCACCCGCACCCGCACCGAACAGAAACGCGACGGAGTGGCCACGAATCCGGCCACCGGCGCGAGCACGCCGACGATTCCGCCGGACACCTTTCCGGTGCGCGATTTCCCGATCAGCCGCACCACCACCGCGGCGCTGTTCGTGCAGGACGAGATCGGCTGGGGCGGCGGCGAGGACGGCCCGCGCCTGAGGTTGATCCCGGCGCTGCGCATCGATCACTACCGGCTGCAGCCGCAGTCCGACCCGATCTTCGCCGGCGACAATCCCGGCGTGGCGGTGATGGATCTCACCGAGACCCATGTCGCTCCCAAGCTGGGTCTGGTCTGGCGCTTCGCCGCGGACTGGTCGCTGTTCGCCGGTTACGCCCGCGGCTTCCGCGCGCCGCCCTACGGCGACGTCAACATCGGCTTCACCAATCTCGCCTTCGGCTACACCGCGATCGCCAATCCCGATCTGAAACCCGAAACCAGCGACGGCCTCGAAGCCGGCCTGCGCTACGGCGGCGAGGCCGCGTGGTTCTCGCTGGCGCTGTACGAAAACCGGTATCGCGACTTCATCGAATCGCTGCGCTTCGTCGGTATCGACGCCGCCGGGCTGCAGGTGTTCCAGTCGCGCAACGTGGCCGATGCGCGGATCCGCGGCACCGAACTGAAGGCGGGCGTGGACTTCGGCCGGCTCTCGCCGTCCTTCGCGGGCTGGTCGCTGCGTGGTGCCGCGGCCTGGGCGCACGGCCAGGACCGCACCGCGGGCCGCCCGCTGGACAGCGTCGATCCGCTGCGCGGCAGCCTGGGGCTGGCGTACGCGCGCGATGCCTGGGGCGTGGAGCTGGCCGGCGTGTTCGCCGCGCGCCAGCGGCTGACGTCGAGCGGGACGTTGTACCGGCCGTCCGGTTACGGCGTGTGGGATCTGCTCGCGCACTGGCGTTTCGCGCCAGGCGCGCGTCTGAATCTCGGCGTGTTCAATCTCGGCGACCGGCGTTACACCGACTGGGCCGATGTTCCCGGCGTCGCCGCGACCAGCCCGGTGCTGGACCGCTACACCCGGCCTGGGCGCAGTGTGAGCGCCTCGCTCGCGTTCGAGTGGTGACGCGATGGGCGACGGCCTGCGCTGCGCAGACGACCCGCTGCCTGCACCGGCGGAACTGGCCGCGCTCGGCGCCGTGCTGTGCGTCCATCCGGGCGAGCTGCCGATCGCGCCGCAGTCCCGGGCCGCAACCCTGCGTGCCGAGCTGCAGGCGAGCGTCGACATCGCGGGCGTGCGCGAGTCGATCGCGTTTCTCGACGCCGAGGGGCAATGCCGCGGCCGGCTGTATCTGCTGCCCGACACCGATTTTCTCGCCTGGGAGGCGTTGGTCGCGCGCCTGCCGCAGTGCGCTCTGGAACGCCCGATGCCCGGCGCGGCCACGCTCTGCCGCCGGCTGCGGATGCGCTTGTCCTGCGGGCGATGGCAAGCGGTCGCGCTGCGCCTGCGGGCGATCGCGCACGGCGGCCGTTGGGCGCTGCAGGTGGCGCCGACGCCGCTGTCCGCGCTCGGGCTGGAACTCGCGCATGCGATCGCCCGCGCCGAGGACGCCGAACCGATGCTGGCGCCGCCGCTGCAGGCGACGCCCTCGTCCGCGGGCCGCGCATCGGTGCCGCGGGTTCTCTTCCCTCCACTCTGAGGTGCTGTCGATGTCATCCGTCCATCTTCGCCGCGCGCATGCCTGTGCGCTGTCGCTGATCTGTGTGTCCCTGTCGCTGTCCGCGCTGGCCGGCGAAACGCCCGCCGCGGCCGACCCCGCGCGCGACCGCGCCGCGATTCTCGCGATGCGCGGCGAATACAAGGTCGATTTCGATTTCCGCGAGACCGTCGAGCTGGCGCCGGGCTACGCGCGGCGGCCGCCGAAACGCAGCGGCGGCAACGAGGTGGTGATCGTGGTCGAGGACACGCTGATCGAGGGCAGGCCGACGAAGATCGTGCTGCAGCATCTGCTGGTCTCCGACGACGGCGGCCACGTCACCAAGCACTGGCGCCAGGACTGGCTGTACGAAGCGCCGCAGCGTTTCGAGTTCAGCGCCGATCAGACCTGGACCGTTCGCCCGATCGACCCGGAGCGGACCCGCGGCGCCTGGACCCAGTGCGTGTACGAGGTCAGCGATGCGCCGCGTTACTGCGGCACCGGCCGCTGGAACCACCGCTACGGCGTGTCCACCTGGACCTCCGACCGAAGTTGGCGACCGCTGCCGCGGCGCGAGTACACCGTGCGCGGAGACTACAACGCGATCAACGCCGAGAATCGCCACACGCTCCTGCCCGGCGGATGGACCCACGAGCAGGACAACACCAAGACCGTGCGCGATGCGTCCGGCGGCACCCTGCGTACGCTGGTGCGCGAGTTCGGCTTCAACGACTACCGCAAGGTGTCGGACTTCGATTTCGGCCCGGCCTATCGCTACTGGGAGCGCACCGCGCCGTACTGGGCGCGGGTGCGCGCGCGCTGGGACGCGGCGCTTGCGGCGGGCGGGCTGCGGCTGGAGACCAAGGTGGACGGTATGGCGCTGATCGTGCCGCTGTTCCAGCAGGCGGCGAAGGTGGAGGCGGGCGAGTCCGTGGCCGACGAACGCATTGATGAGTTGTTTTCGCGCTGGGTGCGGCGTCTGCCCATGGTGGTGGACGCTGCGCGGCGGTCAGCGCAGGGGCGGTGATGGCGTGTGAAGACATCCTGTCTGTGAGCAAGATGAATCGAGTGCGCCAAAAAAGACTTGTCATCCCGAGCCCCAGGCGAGAGACCTGCTTTTGAAAGCATTCCACCTCGGTCCACGATGAGTCCTCGATCCGGCGGTTGGCTTGGCGCGCTCACGACGCAGGCGACTCATGTAGTGCGGGCAAAGCCCGGAATCTTTTCCGCGCTGGAGCGCGGGTGACTTTCTTTTCGAAAAGAAAGTCACCAAAGAAAACACGCAAGTCCGATTCAAATCCGCCAACTGATCTTTGCTCAGGATTTTTCGACAAGACATCCTTGTCTTGTCGAAAAACGACGGACGTCCTGTCCATCGCCGTCCGGGTCTCCGATTCCTGATCGTTGGACCTGATCGGAGGTGTCGTTGATACCGATCAGGAAGGGGCAGGCAGCACAACAGAGAGAAATGCGTGGCATCCTGCGCTCAGTCGACCCGCGGCGGGGGCGGCGGCAGCGGTGCGCCCGGTGCCGGCTGCGGCATCGGGGCGAGCGGCGCGATCGCGGGCAGCGGCATCGCCTTCGGTACCTGGAGGCGGGTGCTGGCGCTGCGCCGGTCGCGCAGGTAGTCGACCGACACCGCGCTGTCCGCGGGCTTCTCGCGCAGTGCGTTCATCACCGCGCGCGGCGTGTCCACGGCCTTGCCGTCCACCCGCTGGATCACGTCGCCGGCCTGCAGTTCGCCCAGCGAGGGGCCGGTGCTGAGCACCAGCACGCCCTTGTCGGTGCCGAAGTAGCGGCCGAGTTGCGCATCGACCGAGGCCAGATTCAGGCCGTTCCAGCGGAAGGCTTCGGCCAGACGTACCGGGCCGTCGCAGGCTTCGCCGGGCTTGCAGTCCAGACGCAGCATGCGCACTTCGCGCAGAGCGTCGCCGGCGATGGCTTCGGCATTGAGATCGAACGCCATCGCCATGCCGGGCATCGGCTGTCCGTCCGTCACCGTTTCAGTGCAGTCCTTGTCGCCGTCGCGACATTCGATGCGCACGATCCGGCGCTGGCCCGCGCCCGGCGCCACGATCGCCCGGGGCGTCGCGGACCCGTTTTTCCACGCCAGGCCGGGCTGCGCCGGGACGCCGTCGATCTCGACTTCCTCGCGGTCGCCCACGCGGCGCACGACGACCTGCGCGCCCGGACGCATCATCTGCCCGTCGCCGGCGAAGATCATGATCCGGTCGTCAAGTTTCGGCGTGACCGCGACCTTGGCCTCGCGGCCGTCGCGGGCGTAGATCAGCTCGACCGGCGTCTTTTCGTTCGCGCCCTGCAGCAGCGCGCGCGCCGCGTCCACCCGCGCTTCCGGCGTGGCGCCGGCGATCGCCTTGCCGCCGATCCGCAGCAGGCGATCGCCGCTGCGCAGACCGGCTTCCGCGGCCGCGCCGCCCGGGGTGACGCCGGCGATGCGCACGCCGCCCTGCGCATCGGGCGCCAGCAGCACGCCGATCAGCGGGCGCCGTTCGAACGGCATGCCCGGCAGCGGGAACGCCGCGCCCGGCAGGCCGGGTTCGAAACTGCCGTAGAGACGGCCGAGTTCGGCGAGTCGTTTCGCCGCGCGTTCCAGATCGGCGCGTGCGGCCTCGAGTTCGCGGCGTTGTTCGGGCGTGGGGCCGTCGCCGTCGCGCGAATGCGCGGCGCCGATCAGGCCGAGGCCGGCGATCAGCGTAGACGCGATGACGGCGGCGAGTGGACGGGGGCGGAATACGGACATGGGGACCTCGTGGGTGGGCGGACAAACGTGTGGGGAAGCGGGTCGTGGAGTTCGATCGTCGAGGGCGATCCGCGGGCTCAGTCGATGCTGACCAGGGCGCCATCGAAGCGCCCGCCCTCGGCCGCAAGCAGGCGGAACTGGCTTTCGAAGCCGGCCACCGATTCGAGCGTGCCGACCCGCGCCTGCCACAGCGTGCGCTGCGCATCGATCGACAGACCCGGCTGCGCCAGCCGCGCGTCGATTTCGGCCAGCGCGGCCTCGTAGTCGGCGGCGATCGCCGCGGCCGGGCCGCTCTCCACGCGCGGGTCGCGGGTCACCGCGAGCAGGCTTTCGAGCCTGGCGGAAGCGGCGTACAGGCTTTCCAGGCTGTGCTGCGTGGGCGCGATGATCGTCGATGCGGCTGCACGCGGGCGGTCGCCGGCGTCGTATGTCGGGCGTCGCGGTTGGATCGTGCGTGCGCGGCGCTCGCGCGGTGCGGCGGTGGCGATGGTCGCGGCGGCATGCGTCTCCGTGGTCGTGACCGACGCCGTCGGCGCGACGGTCGGCGCGGGCGCTGCGGTCGCGGGCACGCCCGCGACCTTCGGCGACGACGGTGCCTGCGGCGCGTCGCGCAGATGCAGCGTCACCGGCAGCGCGGCGAGCGCGCACAAGCCGGCCGCGAGCGCCAGACCGATGCGCCGGTGGCGGCGAGCGCGTTCGCGCGCCTCCAGCGCCGCGGCGATCGCGGGCCAGCGCGATGTGGGCGGTGCGTCCTGCGGCAGGGCGGACAAGGCTTCGCCCCAGTCGAACGGGGGCGGCGGGCGGGATGCGTCAGCCATGGGCGACCTCGCGGACGGCGGCGTCGGACTCGAGCAGCGCGCGCAGCCGACGGCTGCCGCGCGCGAGCTGGGACTTGGAGAAACTCGGCGTGCGCTGCATCAGCGCCGCGATTTCGTCGTGGGTGTAGCCTTCGGCGTGATACAGCCACAGCACCGTACGCGTGTTCGCCGGCAGCCGTTCCAGCGCGCGCTGCAGTCGCGCGGCGTCGGCGGCCGCGGGCGGCGGTGGCGTGCGGTCGTCTTCCGGGTCGATGTCTTCCAGCCAGGCGCCGTGTTCCTCCGGGCGCCTGCGACGCAGCGCCATCAGCGCCTCGTTGACCGCGATCCGGCGGAGCCAGCCCCAGAACGGGGTCTCGCCGCCGTCGCCGCCGCGGCCGCGGAATTCGCCGATCCGGTCGAACACCTTGAGCATGGTGTCCTGCAGCACGTCCGCCGCCTGTTCGCGTTCGCCGCACACGCGCAGGGCGAGGGTGAACACCGGACGTTCGAACCAGCGATAGATCTGTTCGAACGCCGCCCGCTCGCCCCGGCGCAGGCGCAGCAGCAGGGCGTCGGACACATCGATGGCGAAACTGGAGGCGGGCGGGCTCATCTGCAGACAGGGATGCGGCAGGGCGCGAAACCGTCGCAGCGGCCGGGTCGGGTGCCGACCGCAGGCATCCGGCATCGATTCCGGACCCCGGTCGGGGCGGAGGGTTCCGCCGCCGGCGCGCGCACCGCCTTGGCCTATACTGCCCCCAGTCCAGCA
>JBIJAD010000069.1:0-13419 GCA_044345955.1 Lysobacteraceae bacterium | reverse complement strand
TGATGGGTGGTCCGCTCATAGGTTTCGTGCTCGTCGTCGTCGGCGTCATCATCTTCTTCAAGGCCGTGCGCATGGTGCCGCAGGGCTACGAATGGACGGTCGAACGCTTCGGCAAGTACACCCGCACGCTCAGTCCGGGCCTGCACTTCCTGATCCCGATCTTTTACGGCGTCGGCCGCAAGATCAACATGATGGAACAGGTGATGGACGTGCCCAGCCAGGACGTCATCACCAAGGACAACGCCGTGGTCAAGGTCGACGGCGTGGTCTATTTCCAGGTGCTCGACGCCGCGAAGGCCGCCTACGAGGTCGCCCAGCTCGAAGTGGCGATCCTCAACCTGGTCATGACCAACATCCGTACCGCGATCGGCTCGATGGACCTCGACGAGTCGCTGTCCAAGCGCGACGAGATCAACAGCCGCGTGCTGGCGGCGGTCGACCATGCCACCCACCCGTGGGGCCTGAAGGTCAACCGTATCGAACTGAAGGACATCCAGCCGCCGCGCGACCTGATCGCGTCGATGCAGCAGCAGAAGATGGCCGAGCAGAACAAGCGCGCCGCGGTGCTGGAGGCCGAGGGTGTGCGCCAGTCGGCGATCCTGCGCGCCGAGGGCGAGAAGCAGGCCGCGGTGCTGGAAGCCGAGGGCAGGCGCGAAGCCGCGTTGCGCGATGCCGAAGCCCGCGAGCGCCTCGCCGAAGCCGAAGCCAAGGCGACCCAGATGGTGTCCGACGCCATCGCCAACGGCAACGTCAACGCGATCAACTACTTCGTCGCGCAGAAGTACATCGAGGCCTTCAAGGCCTTGGCCGAGGCGCCGAACCAGAAGTTCGTGATGCTGCCGATGGAATCCAGCGGCGTGCTCGGCTCGCTCGCCGGCATCACCGAACTGGCGAAGGAAGCGCTCGCCCACCAGCAGGGCGGCCGCCCGCCGTCCATCCCGCGCAAGGACTGAACCATGGGTTTCGACGGCTTCGAAATGCGCTGGGACGTCTTCGTGTGGACGGTCCTGGCCCTGCTGCTGGTCGGCCTGGAAGTGCTGGCGCCGGGCGCGTTCATGCTCTGGCTCGCGTTCGCCGCCGGTGCGATGGTCGCGATCGTGTGGGTGTTCCCGGGCCTGTCCTGGCTGGTCCAGGCGATCCTGTTCGTGGGCCTGGGCTTCGTGTCGATCATGATCTATCGCCGCTGGTTCCGCGGCAACGACACCGAACCCACCGACCAGCCCGCGCTCAACCGCCGCACCGCGCAACTGGTCGGCCGGATCGTGCCGCTGGAACGCGCGATCGAACGCGGCACCGGACGGGTGCAGATCGCCGACGCCTACTGGGAAGTCAGCGGCCCCGACCTGCCGGCCGGCGCCAGCGTGCGCATCGTCGGCGCCGAGGGCATGACTCTCAGGGTCGAGGCGGTCGATTGAGAGCCGCCGCGCGTCGCGCCGGCATCGCCGCGGTCGCGCTCGCCGGTCTGCTGCTGCTCGCCTGCGCGCGCGATGCCGCGCCGCCGCAGGACGGCGAGACCCGGCCCGATGCCGCGTCGGCGGCCGGCGCATCCACGCCTGCGCCGGTGGCGACGCCGGCGCTCGACGCCGCGGCACTGATCGGGCAGACGATGCCGCCGTATCCCGCCGGCCTCGACGAGATCCAGGGCATCTGCATCGCCGATCCCGAAGTCCCGACGCATCCGTGCGCCCACGGCCTCGCCGCACTCGGCGTGCGCAATGCGGACGGCAGCGCCCGCGCCACCTGGCTGGTCGCCAATCGCAACCGCCAGCCCGACGCCAACCTGCCGACCTGGCAGGTGCTCGATGCGATCGCGTTGCCGCCGGCGGAGGCCGGTTACGAGCTGCAGCTCGGCGATTGCCGCATCGATGGCCGCGAACAGACCGGCATCGCGGTGCTGGTGCGCCACGGCGAGAGCGAGTACTCCCGCGACATCCGCTGGGCGCGGCACTTCGATCCGGTCGAAGGCCGCATCGCCGCGCTGGACGTCGCCCGCGTCGATTGCCCCAATTACGCCCTCGGCGTCTGACCGTCGGCCGCGGACGCCACCGTGCGCCGGCGCATGGCCTGCACACGGCCGGGCGCTGAGGGATAATGCCGGCCCTTCCCGCCCGCGACGCCGACGATGACCCGCAAGACCATCCTCAACGAGACCCACCGCGCGCTCGGCGCGAAGATGGTCGATTTCGGCGGCTGGGACATGCCGCTCAACTACGGCTCGCAGATCGACGAACACCATCAGGTGCGCCGCGACGCCGGCATGTTCGACGTCTCGCACATGACCGTGGTCGATCTGCGCGGCGCCCGCACCCGCGAATTCCTGCGCCGGCTGCTCGCCAACTCGGTCGACAAGCTGCAGAAGCCGGGCAAGGCGCTCTACAGTTGCATGCTCGACGAACGCGGCGGCGTGATCGACGATCTGATCGTGTATTTCCTCGCCGAGGATTTCTTCCGCGTCGTGGTCAACGCCGCCACCCGCGACAAGGACCTGGCCTGGATCGCCGCGCAGGCCGCGCCGTTCGGGGTGAGCGTGAGCGAGCGCCCGGAGCTGGCGATGATCGCGGTGCAGGGCCCGAACGCGCGCGAGAAGGTGATCGGCCTGCTCTCCGCCGACACCGCCGCCGCGACGAAGAAGATCGCCCGCTTCGCCGCCACCGAGGCGGTCACCCGCGACGGCCTCCCGCTGTTCCTCGCCCGCACCGGCTACACCGGCGAGGACGGCTTCGAGATCATCGTCGACGAAGCGCATGCGGTCGCGCTGTGGCAGGCGCTGCAGGCCGCCGGCGTCGCGCCCGCCGGCCTCGGCGCGCGCGACACCCTGCGTCTGGAGGCCGGCATGAATCTCTACGGCCAGGACATGGACGAGACCGCGACGCCGTTCGAGGCCGCGCTGGCCTGGACGGTCGCGCTGGACGCCGATCGCGACTTCATCGGTCGCACCGCGCTCGAAACCCAGCAGTCCGCCGGCGTGCCGCGCCGCATGATCGGCCTCGTGATGGACGAGAAGGGCGTGCTGCGCCACGGCCAGACCGTGCTCACCGACGCCGGCGCCGGCGAGATCCTCTCCGGCACCTTCTCGCCGACCCTGGGCAAGGCGATCGCGTTCGCGCGCGTGCCCGCCGGCGAGCTCGGCGCGGTCCGCGTCGACATCCGCGGCCGCGAAGTCCCCGTGCGCGTGGTCAAGTTTCCGTTCGTGCGCGACGGCAAACCGCAGGAAGGCATTTGATCCGCGCGCCGACGCTCCTACACTAGTCCCCAATCCCCCCACCACCGCCCACCATTGCGGAGTCCACGATGAGCGAGATCCCCGGCGACCTGAAATTCATGAAGTCCCACGAATGGGCCCGCGTCGAAGGAGACGGCAAGGTCACTGTCGGCATCTCCGACCACGCCCAGGGCCTGCTCGGCGATCTGGTCTACGTCGAACTGCCCAACATCGGCGACCGCGTCGAAGCCGGCAACGCCTGCGCCGTGGTCGAGTCGGTCAAGGCCGCCTCCGACGTCTACGCCCCGGTCGGCGGCACCGTCATCGCGGTCAACAGCGCGCTGACCGACAAGCCCGAGACCATCAACGAGGACGCCTACGGCGAAGGCTGGCTGTTCGTGGTCGAGATCGAGGACCCGGATCAGCTCAACGATCTGCTCGGCCCGGACGACTACGCCGAACTGCTCGAAGACGACGACCACTGAGCCCGGCTCCGGTCGTCGCGCAGGTCGCCGCAGCGCCCCGAAGCGCACCGCAAGCACCGCCGAAACACGCCGCCCGCGGAAACGCGGGCGGTTTTTTTTGCGCCCGCTGGAAGCGTCGCCGACGCCACGATGCGCGTATCCGCCGGCGGCGATCGTTCGCCGACGAGCCGTTCGCGGTATCCGCGAATGCGGTCGCGGCACGCGTCGATGCAGCCGTCGCATGCGCTCGAACGCGCATCGGAACGCGTCCCGGGTTCGCGCACTTTCGCGCATTCGGGCTTGTGCGGCGCCGAAAATCGCCGTTCCGGAGACTGCGCGCGCAACCCGCGTTCACCCCGCGTCGCGTATTCGCGGGCGCGCCTTCCGATGCCGTCGCGCGCACCCGGCAGGATCCGTCGCGCGTGCAGCGCGTGCGAACAAAATCGCTGAAATAAAGATGTTTCGTTTCGCGCGAGTGGATCGGCGTGGCGTTCGTGTCGGCGCCGACGCATGCGTCGCGCGCGGCGTCCCGTGCTTCGCGCGCGCCGCGTCCGCGACGCGACGCGGCGTTTTTTTCGCGTCGGGGTGTTGACAGTGGAAAAAACCGTGATTAGGTTTCGCCCCAAGTGACGCCCCAGCAGAAGCGAGTGAGTCGGATCAAGACGACAACGCGAAGCACAACCCGATCTTCCGTCCGGACCCGCGTCCCGGTGGAAACAGGCTTCGTCTCCTCTGCGAAACACCGCGACCCCGCGAGCAGGAATGCCCGCACCGCCCGACCCGCGGCCGAGCCGGCCTCGGGTTTTCTGTTGTCCGGCTTCGGCCTGGCGATCGGATCGGGTGAAGTCACCGGTCGCGAGGGCGCAAGCATTTCCCGGTCGCCGCGCAAGCGTCGCCGGTCCCGATCCGTTCCGGCTTGCAGACTGCGCCGGCGGTGGATGGCGGGTCCGATACCCGCGATCCTGTTGTTGTACTGGGCGTGACCCAAAGCAAGTCCACTGACGAGGAGAGCCATACCATGGCTATGAAGAAAGCAACCAAGAAGGCCGCCAAGAAGGCGACCAAGAAGACCGCGAAAAAGACCGCCAAGAAGGCTGTCCGCAAGACCGCCAAGAAGGCCGCGAAGAAGACCGCGAAGAAGGCTGCCAAGAAGACCGTGAGGAAGGCCGCCAAGAAGACCGCGAAGAAGGCTGCCAAGAAGACCGCGAAGAAGGCGACCCGCAAGGCTGCCAAGAAGACTGCGAAGAAGGCTGCCAAGAAGACCGCGAAGAAGGCTGCCAAGAAGGTCGCAAAAAAAAAGGCTAAGAAGGCCGTGAGGCGCAAGAAGGCCGCTCCGGCCGCCGTGCCGGCCGCTCCCGCGCCGATGATGTAAGCAAGACCCCGATTAGCGGTAACCGAAACTCCCTCTCCGCGTGCCCAGGCGGAGAGGGAGTTTTTTTATGGGTTCGGCGGGCGGAACATCGAACGGCCTGTTCGACCTTCTGCGGCTTCGATCCCGGCGCATGTCCGGCATCGAAGCCTGCGATCCGGCGCTGTCGGTGTGTCCGGCCGGGATTCATTCGCCTGCGATGCACCCGCGGCCCGGACGGCGTAGGATGCTGGCTCCGCATCCCGCACTCCGGAGGTCGCGATGTCCCTGCTCAAGACGCTCGTCGTCACCGTGCTGACCCTGGCCGGTGGCCTCCTCGTCGGTGGTTTCTTCCTGCCCGCCAGCACCCATGTCGAACGCGCGATCACCATCGCCAGGCCGCCGGCCGAGGTCTACGCGATGCTCGATTCCTATCGCCGCTTCAACGAATGGTCGCCCTGGCACGGGCGCGATCCGGCGACGGTGTACGTGTACGAAGGCGCCGAACGCGGCGTCGGCACATCGATGCGCTGGTCCAGCGAACAGTCGGATGTCGGCAAGGGCCGGCAGACGATCATCGAGGTGGTGCCCGACCGCAAGGTTGTCGCGAAGCTCGAGTTCGAGGGTCAGGGCGATGCGATTGCGACCTTCACCCTCACCCCGGAAGGCGATGGCACCCGCGTCGTGTGGGGCCTCGATACCGATCACGGCAAGAACCCGGTGTCGCGCTGGTTCGGGCTGATGCTGGATCGCTGGGTCGGCGGCGATTACGCGCAGGGCCTCGCCAGACTGAAGGACGTGATGGAGCGCGCGCCGGCGCCCTGACGGGGATCGAACGGACGCTGCGCCTCGCCTGACGCGCGGGGGCAGCGTCGTTCGCTCAGCGCGGTTTGGCGTTGGAGACGGAGGCTTCCGCGCCGCCGCTGGCCGGCGGCGCTTCCGGCAGCTTCGGCAGCCCCTGCGCGTACAGGCCTTCGTCGAGCGGTTCGGGCTCTTCGTCCAGCCAGCGCTGCGGGGTCACGCCGATCGCGCGATCCAGGATCGTCGGCAGCAGCCCCGAAGGGACGTTGCTGTTGGCGTTCCACACGATCGCCACGCCCAGATCGCGTTCGGGCAGCAGCGCCATCACGCCGCGATAGCCCTGCACCGCGCCGCCGTGGAAGATGACGCGGTGTCCGGCGTAATCGAAGATGCGCCAGCCGAGGCCGTAGCCGGCGGCGTTGAGGCGGTCGCGCCGCCACTGCGAGCTGCGGGTTTCCCCCGGCGTGTCGATCAGCGGCGTGTGCAAGGTCGCGAGCAGCGCAGGCGGCAGCACGTCGGGTCGATGTCCGCCCTGGGCGAGCAGCCACTGCGCGAGGTCGGTGATGCTGGCGTTGACGCCGGCCGCAGGCGCGACCCGGTAGTAGGTCGGTTTGGGATACACCGAGGTCCAGCCGCGGCCGGCGCGCACGTGCGGCCGGGCCCAGCGCGCGCTCGCGGCGATGCCGTCCAGCCCGTAGCTGGCGTCCTGCATGCCCAGCGGCTTGAACAGGCGCTGCGCCACCCACTGATCGAAGGGCTGGCCGCTGCTGCCCTGCACGACGTCGCCGATCAGGCTGTAGGCGATGTTCTGGTAGGCGTAGCACTCGCCGGGCGCGCACTGCATCGGGGTGTAGGCGATCTTGCGCACCAGCGAGGGATATTCGGCGTTGCGCTCGAGATCGCGATCGAAGGCGTTGTAGCCGATGCCGACGCGATGGCTGAGAACCTCGGCCACGGTCAGTTGCAGCGCCGCGCGCGGCTCGGAGAACTGCAGCGTCGGGTAGTAGTCGATCACCGGGCTGTCCCAGCGCAGGCGGCCGTCGCGCACCAGCAGGCCGGCGGCGGTGGACGCGAAGGACTTGGACAGTGAGGCGAGCCGGAATACGGTGCGCTCGTCGACCGCTTCGGGCTGCTGCACGTCGGTGATGCCGTAGCCGCGTGCGGTGAGCACGCGGCCGCCCTGGACGATGGTCATCGCCAGTCCGGGCACCTTCCGGTTCGCGACCAGACTCTGCGCCAGCGCCTCGAATTCCTCGACCCGGAAGCCCGCAGCCAGTGGCGCGACGCGCAGGCCCTCGCCCGGATACATCCGCGACATGGTCGCGTGGCTGGAATAGACGCCGCTCGAATAACCGCCGGCGACGGCCGGCATCGCGGTCCCGTCCTGGGCGGAGAGACCGGTGGCCAGCGGCAGCAGCATCGCGATCAGACCGGCGGGCAGCGCCAGCGCACGCGGGCCGCGACGGTCGGGACGGAGGAGGGAACGGCGTCGGGATTTCTCTATCATCGTGTCTCCCCCCTGCGTATGCTTCGCCTGCGAATGGGTCGGTGAGCCGGGTCGGTGCCCGGCGCCAATGATCCGGAGCCCGCGCCGGGGACGCTTTCCGGACCGATGGTCTGTACTTCGGCCTGTGGGCCGAACCATCGCCTGGAATCCCGGCGCGACCGGCCGATCATAACGCCACTTCGTCCCTTTGCCTGAACGAGGAGAGATTCGATGACCGCTTTCGTGCTTGTTTTGTTGATCCTGCTCGCAGTTCTCTTCGTGCTCCTCATCTGGGGCGTGGTTGTCTACAACGGCCTGGTCACCGCCCGCAACGCGTTCAGGAATGCCTTCGCCCAGATCGACGTGCAACTGCAGCGCCGTTTCGACCTGATCCCGAACCTGGTCGAGGTCGCCAAGGGCTACATGCAGCACGAGCGCGAGACCCTGGATGCGGTGATCTCGGCGCGCTCGGCCGCGCAGGCCGGCCTGAGCGCCGCCAAGTTCAGCCCGGGCGATCCCGCGGCCATGGCCCAGCTCGCTGCCGCGCAGGGCCAGCTCAACGCCGGCCTCGGTCGTCTGCTCGCCGTGGCCGAGGCCTATCCGGACCTCAAGGCCAACCAGAACATGATGCAGCTCACCGAGGAGCTGGCCAGCACCGAGAACAAGGTCGCGTTCGCGCGCCAGGCCTACAACGACGCGGTGATGGCCTACAACAATCGCCGCGAGGTCTTCCCTTCCAGCATGGTCGCCGGCACCTTCAATTTCCCCGCCGCGGCGCAGTTGGCGATCCCGGGCGACCGCGCCGAGATGCGCGAAGCGCCGAAGGTGCAGTTCTGATCGCCGCAGGCGGCCGCTCCGCGTCGCCGACATTCCCCTCACGACGCCCGATCGCCGCATGAACTTCTTCGAACGCCAGGCCGCCGCGCGCCGCGCTTCCGTCCGTCTCGTGCTGCTGTTCGCGCTCGCGGTGCTGTGCATCGTGGTCGCGGTCGATTTCGTGGTCTGGGTGCTGATCGCCTCGCGCGAGGACGCGACCCCGGCGCACGCGCTCGCCGGCGTGGTGTTCAGCACGGTGCTGGTCGTGGCGGTGATCGGGCTCGGTTCGCTGTACCGCATCGCCAGCCTGCGCAATGGCGGCGCGGCGGTGGCGCTGGAACTGGGCGGCGTGCCGGTGCCCGAGCAGACCCGCGACCCGCAACTGCGCCGTCTGCGCAACGTGGTCGAGGAAATCGCGATCGCCTCCGGCGTGTCGATTCCGGCGATCTACGTGCTCGAACGCGAGGCCGGGATCAATGCCTTCGCCGCCGGCTACGCGCCGGCCGACGCGGTGGTCGCGGTCACCCGCGGCGCGCTGGACCGGCTCAACCGCGACGAGCTGCAGGGCGTGATCGCGCACGAATTCAGCCACGTGCTCAACGGCGACATGCGCCTGAACATCCGGCTGATGGGCGTGCTGTTCGGGATCCTGCTGCTGGCGGTGATCGGCCGCAAGATTCTCGAACACGGTCGCTTCGACAAGAGCGAGAAGGGCGCCGGCGCGGTGATGGTGGTCGCGCTGGCGGCGCTTGCGGTGGGCTACATCGGCCTGTTCTTCGGGCGCATGATCAAGGCCGGCGTCAGCCGCTCGCGCGAACTGCTGGCGGACGCCTCCGCGGTCCAGTTCACGCGCCAGACCGTCGGCCTCGCCGGCGCGTTGAAGAAGATCGCCGGACTGCGCGAGGGCGCGAAACTGGAGCGTCGCGGCGAAGCCGAGGAGATCAGCCACATGCTGTTCGGCGACGGCATCGGCCTGTCCGGACTGTTCGCCACCCATCCGCCGCTGCTGCAGCGGATCCAGGCGCTGGAGCCGTCGTTCCGCAGCGATCAGCTCGCGCAGCTGGAGCGCCGCTGGCGCACCGAACCGCCGAACGGGCTGGAGGAGGATGCGCGCCTGGGCCTGGCCGAAGCCGGCCCGCGCCTGCCGCCGGCCGACACCCGCTTCGAGATCACGCCGCCGATGATCGCCGCGCAGGTCGCGCATCCGGCGGCCGACGATTACCGCCGCGCCGACGCGATCGTCGGCGCGATTCCCGAGCCGCTGCGCGCGCTGGCGACCAGTCGCGACGACGTGGTGCCGCTGCTGCTGGCGTTGCTGCTGGATGCGCATCCCGCGGTGCAGGCGAAACAGCACAGCGAGATCGCCGCGCGTCTCGGCCGAGACACCGCGGTGCTGACCGCCGCACTGCGCAACGAACGCCTCGCCGATCTGCACCCGATGCTGCGCCTGCCGCTGGCCGCGCTGGCCTTCCCGGTGCTGCGCCAGCGCCCGCGCGCGCAGCTCGATCACGCGCTCGACACCGTGCATGCGGTGGTCAACACCGACGGCCGCGTGTCGGTGTTCGAATACTGCCTCGGCGCCCTGCTCGAAACCCAGATGCGCGAAGCGATGGCGCCGTCGCGCCACGCCCCGTTCGGCCGCCGCCGCATCGCCCAGTGCGCGCCGCAGGTCGCGACTCTGCTCGCGCTGATCGCCCAGGCCGGCCACGACAACGCCCACGACGCCCTCCGTGCCTACCTCGCCGGCCTGCAGGCCGCGCTGCCGCAACAGCACATCGACTACGTCCCGCCGGCCGAAGGCGTGCTCGTGCTCGATGCGATCTGGCCGGTGCTCGACGCGCTGGAACCCGCCGGCAAACAGCGCCTCGTCGAAGCCGCCGCCGCCGCCGTCAGTCATGACGGCCGCATCAGCGTCGCCGAATCCGAACTCCTGCGCACGGTCTGCGGTGTGCTGCACTGCCCACTGCCGCCGATGCTGGAGCGGGCTTAGGTCGGGCCTTGGCCCGACATTGCGGCGGCCTGGTTGGCAGCCCAGGTCGAGCAACGCCCGATGTCCCGGGCCACCATGGCGGCCCGGGTGTATCGGGTATCTCGGCGGAATCGCCCGTCGCTCAGTTGCTGTAGCACAACCCGCTGCGCGTCTCACCCGACAGGATGTTGGTGACGTAGGCCCGCGCCGTGCAGTTGTAACTGTTCGGCGGCACGCTGCGTGGGCACGAGAAATAGCCGATCGGCGAAGTCGGCCCGCCGGGTTGGCTGACGGTGGCGTAACCCACGCTCTCGTACCGATAGGTGAAGATGTTGCCCTGCGGCATGGTTTCGCAGATGTCGTCGAACGGCGAATTCAGATGTTCGCACTGGCAGGATACCGGGGGCACGTCGAGCGGACAGAACACGAGGTCCCGCGAGCCATCGGAATAGGTCGCCACGCAGGTGAAAGGGCCGACCTGTTCGATGAAGATGATCTGGTTCGCAGAGGCCTTGCCGGTGAACCCGGCCAGGCACAGGGCCATGGCGATGATCGCGATACGCATGACGAATCTCCTTTTTTCGTGGCGCCGCATCGTGGGTTCGATAGGGTGCCGGTGATTCCCCCCTGGTTCCGCCTCGAAACGCAGGGCGCGCGCCGGTCGTGCAGGCGGGCACCACTCAGCATTTCGTGTCTGATAGCGGATCGCGCAGCCGGACAGGATCATGTCGGCCATAAATTAGGTCGGGCCTTGGGCCCGACATTGCGACTCATCACTTGTCATCCCGAGCCGCAGGTGAGGGACCTTTTTTCGTCGCGGATATTCAAGGCGGGCGGAAAAGCTTTCCATCCGTCTTGTGTTTCGCTCGCTGCCGCGAGCGAGCCACCTTTCTTTGCTTGTGCAAAGAAAGCGTGGCCCAAAGAAAGCACACCCCGTCGGTTGCGCCCGGCGCTGCGCGCCGGGTCCGCGGGCTTCGCGGGGTTTTTCGACAGTACATCCCTGTACTGTCGAAAAACGCGCGACTTCCTGTCGCGCGCCCTTCGGGCCTGATCCGCGAATCCCGCCGCAACCAGGGGCCCCGGTAGATCAAGATCAGAACCGGATGGCTGAGGCCACAAAGACTCCAGAACCATGGGTTTGTATGAAGAGAGGGGAGACACCAAGCCAATGACCCATCCGCTCGATCTGCCCGCGGAGACGCTGGCCGCCTATCTCGAAGCGCAGATCGCGGGCTTCCGCGGCCCGCTGACCGCGACCAAGTTCAAGGGCGGGCAATCCAACCCGACCTATCGCATCGACGCCGCCAGCGGCCGCTACGTGCTGCGGCGCAAACCGCCGGGCCCGCTGCTGCCCTCGGCGCACGCGGTCGATCGCGAGTACCGCGTGCTGCAGGCCCTGCACGGCACCGCGGTGCCGGTGGCGCGGCCGCTGCATCTGTGCACCGACGACACGATCGTCGGCACGATGTTCTATCTGATGGAGTACGTCGACGGCCGCATCTTCTGGGACCCGTCGCTGCCCGAACTCGACGCCCCCGCGCGCGGCGCCGTCTACGACGCCATCGTCGATGCGCTGGCGGCGTTGCACGCGGTCGATCCCGCGTCGGTCGGTCTGGGCGATTACGGCAAACCGGGCAACTATTTCGCGCGCCAGCTCACGCGCTGGAGCGAGCAGTACCGCGCCAGCGAAACGCGGCCGATCCCCGCGATGGAAGCGCTGATCGCCGCCCTGCCCGCACGTTGCCCCGAGGACGACGGCACCGTCGCCCTGGTCCACGGCGATTACCGCATCGACAATCTGATGTTCCATCCGGCCGAACCGCGGGTGCTGGCGATCGTCGACTGGGAACTGTCGACGCTCGGCCATCCGCTCGCCGACCTGGGCTATTTCTGCATGGCCCTGCGCCTTCCGCGCAATCCCGCATTGCCCGGCCTCGCAGGTCTCGATCGCGCGGCGCTGGGCATCCCTGACGAAGCCGCGCTGCTCGAACGCTACGCCCGCGCCAGCGGACGCGCGATCCCCGCCGACTGGCCCTTCGTCCTCGCCTTCAGCTTCTTCCGCCTCGCCGCCATCGCCCAGGGCGTGGCCAAGCGCGTGGAACTCGGCAACGCCTCTAGCGAACAGGCGGTGCAGGCGGGTAGGATGGTGGAGATGTTGGCGGAGATGGGGGTGGGGGTGTTGAGGGGGTGATTGGGGTGGAGTGTGCTTTCGATATGGAGCGGATCTTCGTAGACTCGTGGTGAGCGCAGCGAACCCCACTATGCGACCTTAACTTCGTTCAACAAGATCGATAAGACGCAAATAGCGCGGATCTGATGTGAGCTCGGGTTCGGCTTCGGCAATCAGTGCCAGAACCTTCGGCAATTCATATGGCGCACGTGCCAGAGTCTCAGGCGTGACTGTGTCCATCAAATCGAGGGTCGTTTCAGGGAACCTAATGGTGATCGGGTTTTCATCACCAACCTCTCTTGTGAACCTGTAGAAAGGATGATCATTTGTCTCCAGAGGCACCAAGAATTTCTTTACTGCATGGTAAACGGCTGGAAAGCTATCGCCTGTGTCATCAAGAATGCCGATCCATGCCCGCATTGATGCGGAGGTTCTATATCGGCGTTCTCTCGGCCAATCTTTGTTGACTAATGGGATGACGTGTTTGGCCCAGCCGTTTTCGTTACTTTGCCCAACCTTGCCCAACCAGATGATAAACCCGTTCCGAGTATCGTCAGACATCGATCGGAGTGTTGAACGTATTTCGGACTGCGATAGACCGCCCGGCTCATCTGGGCGAAAGACCCGCATATAGCCAAGCCACTGTGCGGCTACTCCTAATAGATCGCGATCCCAAGAAAATTCTTTGGCTTTCGGGAAAATGTCAAGCAGAATTGGCTTGATGATCTCCGCCAACGGCGACTGTGGGACTTGCCCATCATGAAGAAACCCGTTCCATGCCGGTTCCGAAGCTGCATGATTCAAGGTCAACATGGGGACAAGGCATGCCTGAGTCCATGCGGGATCAACGTACATAAGCCAATTCAGCTTACTGCCTACAATGGAAACAGCATGATCCGATCCTTCACCCGGCGCCAAAAACAAGCGCTCGACACGAGACTTGATGCAATCTGGAATCAGTGACCCCGTTTCCTGCGTATTTCCAGGAACTGCTCGGAACAATGCCTCTGCACACATACCGACAGGACCATTAATTGCATGATTCAATGTGCGTCGGGATCGTTGAATGACTTTTCCGCCTTGGCGGACTTCGCCAGCACCGCTATTCCCGGCTTCTGTTCCACCGCTGAAAATTCCGTCGACGATGTGATCGTAGGCAGCCC
>JBIJAD010000129.1:0-9981 GCA_044345955.1 Lysobacteraceae bacterium | reverse complement strand
AACGGCCTCGTCGCGGTCCGGTCGCGTTCGGGGGAAGATCTCGGCAGCATGTCCGTCGCCGACTTCGTCGCACGACTCGCGCACGAATCCGCCGCGGCGTGATTCCGTTCCGGTCGGCGCGCATGCCGACCGGCGCATTCCACTTCGGAGACAGCCCCATCAGTACCCCCCAGGACAAGCAGAACCGCAAGAACCACGAGATCCGCGTGCCGCGCGTGCGCGTCATCGGCAGCGACGGCGAAATGATCGGCGTGCTCTCGCGCGACGAGGCCTTGGCCAAGGCCGAGGAAGAAGGTCTCGATCTGGTCGAGATCCAGCCGAACGCCGATCCGCCGGTCTGCCGCATCATGGACTTCGGCAAATTCAAGTTCGAGATGCAGAAAAAGGCCGCGGCGGCCAAGAAGAAGCAGAAGATCGTCGAAATCAAGGAAGTCAAATTCCGTCCGGTGACCGACGAAGGCGATTACCAGATCAAGCTTCGGAAGATGCGCGAGTTCCTGGCGGAAGGCGACAAGATCAAGGTCAACATCCGCTTCCGCGGCCGCGAGATGAGCCACATGGAACTCGGGCGCGAGATGGCCAACCGGATCGAGGCCGATCTGGGCGAAGACATCGTCATCGAATCGCGTCCGCGCCTCGAAGGCCGGCAGATGGTGATGATGATCGCGCCGAAGAAGAAATGAATCGCGTGAAGCGATGAATCGCGCGCCCGGCGCGCGATTCGACCCGCAGCCTGCGCCTCGTTCGCGAGGGCAGGACGAGGGCAGGGGAAAGGCGCCGCGAGGCGCCTTTCGCTTTTCGGGAGGGCCGGTGTTCCGCGCGCCGGTGCTGCCTGGGGCATCGCGACGCCGGAGCCGGACGGTCACCCGCACCGTCGCGGCCGGCCGCCCGGCCGTCGTTCAGGCATCGCGATCGCGTCTCATTTAAACTTTCAGGAAATCCTGAAAATTCAAGAAATCCATGCTCACTCCTCTGGTCCAGCGATTCGTCCTCCACTTCGGCGAGATGGGCAGCCGCTGGGGCATCAACCGGACGGTCGGGCAGATCTACGCCCTGCTGTTCGTCTCGCCGCGGCCCCTGAACGCCGACGAGATCGCCGAGGCCCTGTCCTTTTCCCGCTCCAACGTCAGCATGGGGCTGAAGGAGCTGCAGAGCTGGCGGCTGGTCCGCCTGCAGCACCTGCCCGGGGACCGCCGCGAATACTTCTCCGCGCCCGAGGACGTCTGGGCGATCTTCCAGACCCTGGCCGAGGAACGCCGAAAACGCGAGGTCGATCCGACCCTGTCGATGCTGCGCGACGCGCTGCTGGAAACCCCGGCCGGTGCCGACGAGGCCCACGCGCAGACGCGCATGCGCGAGATGCACGATCTGATCGAACTCACCACCGGCTGGTTCGAGGAACTGCGTGCGCTGGAGCAGGAGCGACTGGTCGAGCTGATGAAGCTCGGACGCAAGGTCGGCCGCCTGCTCGACGCCCGCGATCGTTTCCTCGGCGGAGGTAAATCCAATGACTGATACCCTCGATCCGCTGCTGCTGGCGCGCATCCAGTTCGCGGCCAATATCAGCTTCCACATTCTGTTTCCCACCATCACCATCGCGCTGGGCTGGGTGCTGCTGTTCTTCAAATGGCGCTACGGCCGCAGCGGCGACCCGAAATGGATGGAAGCCTACGGCTTCTGGGTGAAAGTGTTCGCGCTGAGCTTCGCGATGGGCGTGGTCAGCGGCATCACCATGAGCTTCCAGTTCGGCACCAACTGGCCGGGCTTCATGAACACGGTCGGCAACATCGCCGGACCGCTGCTGGCCTACGAGGTGCTGACCGCGTTTTTCCTGGAAGCCAGCTTCCTCGGGATCATGCTGTTCGGCTTCAAACGCGTGGGCAACCGCATGCACACGCTGGCGACGTTCCTGGTCGCGTTCGGCACCACGCTGTCGGCGTTCTGGATACTGGTACTGAATTCGTGGATGCACACGCCGGCGGGGTTCGAGATGCGCGAGGGCGTGGCGCATGCGGCCGACTGGTGGGCGATCGTGTTCAACCCGTCGATGCCGTACCGCTTCGCGCACATGCTGTTGGCCTCGTTCCTGACCGTGGCTTTCCTGCTGGCGGGCATTTCCGCCTATCGCTGGCTGCGCGGAGACCGTGCACCCGCGGTGATCGCGGCGATGCGCACCGGCGTGTTCTCCGCGGCGCTGCTGGTGCCGGTGCAGATCGTGGTCGGCGACCTCCACGGTCTGAACACGTTGGAGCATCAGCCGCAGAAGATCGCCGCGATCGAAGCCGTCTGGCAGACCGAACGCGGTGCGCCGCTGGTGCTGTTCGGCATGCCCGACGAGGAAGCGAAGACCACGCATGCCGCGGTGAAGGTGCCGAAACTCGCCTCGCTGATCCTCACCCACGACCCCGATGGAGAGCTGAAGGGCCTCAATGAATTCGAGGGCCAGCATCCGCCGGTGGCGCCGGTGTTCTGGTCGTTCCGGATCATGGTCGGGATCGGCATGGCGATGCTGTTGGTCGGCACCTGGGGCGCATGGCGATTGCGTCGCGGGCACGAGCCCTCGCCGCTGCTCGCGAAGGCGCTGACGCTGATGAGTTTTTCCGGCTGGGGCGCGGTGCTGGCCGGCTGGTACACCACCGAGATCGGCCGTCAGCCCTGGCTGGTGCAGGGCGTGCTGACCACCGCCGATGCCGCCAGCGCGGTGCCGGCGCCGATGATCGGCGCCACCCTCGCCGGTTATCTGCTGCTGTATGCGGCGCTGCTGGCTGCCTACGTCAGCGTGATCTTCCACATGGCGCGCAAGGCCGCCGCGCGTGCGGAGACGCCGCGTGCCGAAGGTCCGGGCGTGGTGCCGTTCACCGATCCCGCGCTGGCGGCCGTGCCGGCAGGAGGGCGCAATGTCTGATCCGATGCCCTCCATGGCCCTGAGCGGGATGGCCGCCGCCGGTGCGCCCGATTTGACCACCCCCGCCGGCTGGCTGCCCGTGGCTTTCCTCGCGGTCATGGGGCTGGCGATGCTCGCCTACGTGGTGCTCGACGGTTACGACCTCGGTGTCGGCATCCTGATGCGTCGCGCCGACGACGCACAGAAGGACCGCATGGTCGCCTCGATCGGCCCGTTCTGGGATGCCAACGAAACCTGGCTGGTGCTCGGCGTCGGCGTGCTGCTGGTGGCGTTTCCGGCGGCGCACGGCGTGATTCTCGGCGCGCTGTATCTGCCGGTGGCGCTCATGCTCCTCGGCCTGACCCTGCGCGGGGTCGCCTTCGATTTCCGGGTCAAGGCCAAGGCGCAGCACAAGCCGCTGTGGAACCGCGCGTTCTACGCCGGCTCGCTGCTCGCGACCGCGGCGCAGGGCTACATGCTCGGGCAACTGGTGATGGGCTTCGCGCCGGGCTGGGGCCCGGTGCTGTTCGGGTTGCTGATCGCGGTCTGTCTGGTCGCCGGTTACGCGCTGCTCGGCGCCGGCTGGTTGATCGTGAAGACCGACGGCGAACTGCAACTGCGCGCGGTGCGCTGGGCGCGCGGCAGTCTGTGGCTGTGCGCACTGGGGATCGCTGCGGTGTCGATCGCGACCCCGTGGCTGTCCGAACGCATCTTCGACAAGTGGTTCGCGCTGCCGTATCTGGTGCTGCTGGCGCCGGTGCCGATCGCGACCGGCGTGCTGTTCCTGGTGATCGACCGCAGCCTGCGCCGGCTGCCGGTGCGGCTGGCGCAGGGCAACGAATACGGCGCGTGGGTCCCGTTCGGCTGCACCATCGGCATCTTCCTGCTCGCGTTCTACGGTCTGGCCTACAGCCTGTTCCCGTATCTGGTGGTCGAGGAGATCACGATCTGGCAGGCGGCCGCGGCGCCGGAGTCGCTGATGATCGTGTTCGTCGGCGCCTGCGTGGTGCTGCCGGTGATCGTCGGCTACACCGTGTTCGCCTACCGTGTGTTCCGCGGCAAGGCCCAGGCCCTGGACTACGGTTGATCGGCCGCGGCGGCCGCGGGGCTGAAGGGGCGGGGCCGGGGGACTCGCCCGCGCCATCTTCGCCGTGTAGGATCGACCCGTCGGCCGAGCGCGGGAGCAGTCGGGTCCGCCGCGACCGCCGGTGATGCCGATCAAGGAGTGTCATGTCCCCCCATCCGGTCCGCGCCTGGGTCCTCGCCGTCTCGCTGTCCATCGCGATGTGCACGGCCGGCGCCTGCGCCATGGAGAAACCGATGTCCGCAACTGCCTCGCAACGTGTCGTGGATCCGCGCGAAGTCTTTCCCGATCCGCGCCAGTCCGATCTGGCGGATGCCGTCGCCCGCGGCGATGTCGCCCGCATCCGCAGTCTCGCCGCCGCCGCCGATCTGTCCGCCCGCGGCGACCGCGATGTCACCCTGCTGCAGTGGGCGCTGCTCAACAAGCGTCTGGACAGCCTCCAGGCCCTGCTCGATGCCGGCGCCGATCCGCTGCAGCCGGGCATGGACGGCGACACCGTCGTCCATTTCGCGGCCAAGGCCAACGATCCGGTGTATCTCGACGCACTGCTCGCACGCGGCGTCGACCCCAACGTCGGCAATGCGGTCACCGGCGCCGGTCCGCTGAGCGCGGCGCTGATGGGTGAGGCCGAACCGCAGTTCCGTGCCCTGCTCAAGGCCGGCGCCGACCCCAACCGCGCCGACCGCATGGGCAACACTCCGCTCCACGTCGCCGGCCAGATCAACGAACCGGCGCGCGCGCTCGACCTGCTCGAAGCCGGCGCCGACCCGCAGGCCCGCAACGCGCAGGGCGTGACCTTCCAGCGCTATCTGTTCATGACCCGCGCGGCTCTGCTCAATGCCGAAACCCGGCGCGACCGCGAGGCGGTCGAGGCCTGGCTCAAGGCCCGCGGCATCCCGCTCGAAGGCGCGCGCTGACCGCCGTCCGCGCAGGCCGGGCGCTCGCCCGGTATCCCGATCCGGTTCGTGGAGGAAACAAGGATGAATGCACAGTTCGACCCCGAGCGTCAGCCGGGCGGCCGTGAGACGGTCGACCCGCTCACCGGCACCGTCCACAACCGGCCGTCCTTCGCCGACGAGGTCCGCGGCCCCGCGCCGCGCGAGATCGACCTCGAACTGGCGCGGATCGCCCAGGACGTCTATCGCTCCGACGATCGCCAGCGCGGCGAGGTCGCCGGCTGGCGTCCGCTCAGCGACGAGGAATTCCGCCGCGTCGGCATCGACCCGGCGCTGCGCACCAACGCATCCAGTGGTTTCGACGCCGACCTCTACACCGACGGCAACGGCCGCTACGTGCTGGCCTACCGCGGCACCGATGCCGGCAAGGATTGGGCGACCAATCTCGGTCAGGGCCTGGGGTTCGAGACCGCGCAGTACAACCAGGCGATGCAGATCGCCCGCCAGGCCAAGGTCGCTTTCGGCGAAGAACTGGTCATCACCGGGCATTCGCTCGGCGGTGGCCTCGCCGCGGTCGGCGCCGCGGTCACCGATACGCCGGCCGTCACCTTCAACGCCGCCGGCGTGAAGGACAGAACGCTGGAGCGCGTGGGCCTCGACGCCGACGCCGTGCGCGCCGAAGCCGAACGCGGCGGCATCCGCCGCTATGCGGTCGAGAACGAAATCCTCACCGAACTGCAGGAAAACAAGTTCCCGACCCGCTATCTGATGCCCGATGCGATCGGCAACAAGATCGAACTGCCCGATCCCGATCCGCTGAGCTTCTGGCAGAACCTCAATCCGGTGAAGTCGGTCAGGCACGGCATCGAGATGCACATGATGGACTCGGTGATCCGCGCCCAGGAGCAGGCCTTCGGTCGCAGCATCGGCGAAACCGGCCTGATGTCGCATCCGCAGCATCCGTTCAACCCGCAGTACCAGCGCATGTTCGATCTGGTGCAGCCGGCGTTCGAGGAGCGCGGGTTGAGCATCCGCGAGGCCCAGAACGTGGCCGGCGCGCTCGCGCTCGAGGCCCAGCGCACCGGCGTGGTGCCCGATCGCATCGCCGTCAACGGTGATCGCGTGTTCGCGGTGCAGGGCGACCAGGCGGAGACCCAGCGTTATGCCCAGGTCGGCATGCAGACCGCGCAGACCCCGTTGGCCGAGAGCAGCCGGCAGTCGGTGCAACTGCTGACCGAGCCGCCGCCGCAACCGAACGCGCCGGCGACGCCGCAGCCCGCACTCGAGCAGCAGGACCCGGCCTCGCCGACCCGCGGCGGCCGCTGAGTACCGCGCATCGGCCCATCGGAGCGGATCATGACCGAACCCTTCGCGCAGACGCCGTCGTCCCCGACGTCGGCCCCTGCCGGCACCGAACGTCGATCCTTCGCCGATGAAGTCCGCGGGCAGCAGGGACGTCCGATCGATCTGACCATGGCCCGGCTGATGGACGATCTCTACGACGAGACCTTCGGGCGGCCCAGCGGCAAGACCATCGACGGCTTCACCCGGCTCAGCGACGAGCAGTTGCGCAAGGTCGGCATCGACCCGGCGATGCTCGAAGACTCCAAGAGCGGGTTCAAGGCGCGCCTCTACGGCGACGCCGAAGGCCGCGTCGTGCTGGCCTACAGCGGCACCGACGAAGGCAAGGACTGGTGGACCAATTTCGGTCAGGGTCTCGGCTTCGACACCGCGCAGTACAACCAGGCCATGGCGCTCGCGCGGATGGCCAAGGTCGCCTTCGGCGACGATCTGGCGATCACCGGGCATTCCCTCGGCGGCGGGCTGGCCGCTGCGGCCGCGCTGGCCGCCGATGTCCCCGCGGTGACCTTCAACGCCGCCGGCGTCAACGACCGCACCCTGTCGCGGATCGGTCTCGACCCCGATGCCGCCCGTGAGGAGGCCGAGAACGGCCTGATCCGACGCTATGCGGTCCGCAACGAAATCCTCACCGACCTGCAGGAACGCACGCCGATCATGCGCAGCCTCATGCCGGACGCGCCCGGACACAAGATCGAGCTGGCGGACCCCGACCCGCTGAGCTTCTGGCAGAAGCTCAATCCGGTGAAGTCGGTGAAGCACGGCGTCGAGATCCACTACATCGATGCGGTCATCAAGGCGATGGAGCGGGCCTCCGGCGACCGTTCGGTCTCCGACCGGACCCTGATGTCCGAGCCCGAGCACCCGCTCAACCGCGAGTACACCCGCTCGCTGGGCCAGGTCACGGCGGCCGAGCAGGCCATCGGCAAGGACTTCGACGCCCGGACCCAGAATATCGCCGGCGTACTGGCCCTCGAATCCCATCGCCAGGGCGTGGTCCCGGACCGGGTGGTGTTCGGCGACCAAGGCCGGATCTTCGCCGTCCAGGGCGATCGGCCGGAACTGCAGCGGGTGGTCCATGCCGATGTCGCCGCGGCCACGGTCCCGCTGATCGACACCAGCCGTCAGGCCATGCACCTGCTGGCCCAGACCGGCCAGCAGGCGCCCGCCGACCCTGTCCCCGAAGCCGCCGTCGGCCGCGGCCGCTGAACCGGCGTCGCGCGGGGCCGCCGGTCGGCCTGGAAGAGTTTGATTTGCAACGGAAACCCGGCGCAGGCATAATGCGCGGCCCGGTTTCGGCCGGTGATTCAGTGGACCCGCCGTGGTCCGGAGGTTTCCCTTCCGGATCAACGGCCTGCAACCGGCAGGGCAGGATGGAAAGCGCGGCCTCGGCCGCCGCCTGTGCCAGTACTCGAAACGACCCCAAGGACCAATCCAATGCCCAAGATCAAGACCAATCGGGCGGCGGCCAAGCGCTTCCGGAAGACCGCTTCCGGCAAGTACAAGTGCGGCCACGCCAACAAGAGCCACATCCTCACCAAGAAGGCGACCAAGCGGAAGCGCAACCTGCGGCAGACGAACCATGTTCGCGCCGAGGACGCCGGCCGTCTGGACCGCATGCTGCCGTATCTCTGAGGAGGACTGAACCATGGCTCGAGTCAAACGTGGTGTGATGGCGCGTCGTCGCCACAAGAAAATCCTCAAGCAGGCCAAGGGCTACTACAACGCCCGCCGCAAGGTCTTCCGGGTCGCCAAACAGGCGGTCACCAAGGCTCTGCAGTACGCCTACATCGGCCGCAAGCAGAAGAAGCGCAATTTCCGCAGCCTGTGGATCGCCCGCATCAACGCGGCGTCCCGCAGCAACGGCATCAGCTACAGCCGCTTCATCAACGGCCTGATGAAGGCCGGTATCACGCTCGATCGCAAGGTGCTGGCCGACATCGCCGTGCACGACCCGAAGGGCTTTACCGCGCTGGCTGAAAAGGCGAAGAGCGCGCTCGCGGCATAATGCGAATCCCTCGCTGGAGCCCGCACATCCCTGTGCGGACTGTCCACCTGCCGAGGCGATCCAATCATGCATGGGGAAGGGCGCAAGTCCTTCCCCATGTTCGTTTCTGGTCGTGCGATTTCTCTTCGCGGCAACGGATTCCCGATCCATCACTTTCGAGTCGGACATGAGCGATATCGAACAACTCTCGGCGCAGGCGCTGGCGGACATCGCCGCCGCCGGCACGCCCGACGCGCTGGAAGCGCTGCGGGTCTCGCTGCTCGGCAAGAGCGGCAGCGTCACCGCGCAACTGAAGTCGCTGGGCGCGCTGCCCGCCGAACAGCGCAAGGCCGCGGGCGAGGCGATCAACCGCGCCCGCGACGCGATCGGCGATGCGCTGGCGGCGCGCAGGACCCAACTCGACGACGCGGTGCTGGCCGCGCGTCTCGCCAACGAAACCATCGACGTGACCCTGCCGGGCCGCGACGCCGGCCGCGGCGGTCTGCATCCGGTCACCCGCACGCTGGAGCGGATCGCCGACATCTTCGGCCGGCTCGGCTACGAACTCGCCGACGGCCCCGAAGTCGAGGACGACTGGCACAACTTCGAGGCGCTGAACTTCCCGCCGCATCATCCGGCGCGGGCCATGCACGACACGTTCTACCTGACGAACAAGGTCGACGGCGACGCCCATCTGCTGCGCACGCACACCTCCGGCGTGCAGGTGCGCTACATGAAGGAACATCGGCCGCCGCTGCGCATGATCGCCGCCGGCAAGGTCTATCGCAGCGACAGCGACCAGACCCATACGCCGATGTTCCATCAGGTCGAAGGCCTGCTGGTGGACGAACACGCCAGCTTCGCCGACCTCAAGGGCACGCTCGCCGAATTCGTGCGCGCGTTCTTCGAGCGCGATTTCGAGATGCGCTTCCGTCCCAGCTACTTCCCCTTCACCGAACCCTCGGCCGAAGTCGACATCGCCTGGCAGCAGCCGGACGGTTCCTCGCGCTGGCTGGAAGTGCTGGGTTGCGGCATGGTCCATCCCAATGTGCTGCGCAACGTCGGCATCGATCCGGAGCGATACACCGGCTTCGCCTTCGGCCTCGGCGTCGAACGTTTCGCGATGCTGCGCTACGGCGTGAGCGATCTGCGCGATTTCTTCGACAACGACGTGCGGTTCCTCAGGCAGTTCGCGTAGGGCGGGCCCTGGGCCCGCCATTGCGGCGGCTCCGTTCGCACTGCACGGGAAGCGAAGCGGCTTCGATCGATGTGGTCGCGTTTGAAAGATCATGACGGCGGGTCAAGACCCGCCCTCCGGCGAAAAAGGGTTTCAACGCATGAAATTCTCCGAAAACTGGCTGCGCCAACATGTCAGGACCGATGCCTCGCGCGAGCGGCTCGCCGCGACCCTGACCGCGATCGGCCTCGAAGTCGAGGACATGACCGTACTCGGCGCCGCGCTCGACGGCGTGGTGGTCGCGCGCATCGTCGAATGCGCGAAACATCCCGAAGCCGATCGCCTGCAGGTCTGCCAGGTCGACGCCGGCACCGGCGGGCTGCTGCAGATCGTCTGCGGCGCGCCCAACGCGCGTCCGGGCCTGGTCGCGCCGCTGGCCAGGATCGGCACGCAGGTGGGCGAACTCACGATCAAGGCCGCGAAACTGCGCGGCGTCGAATCCAACGGCATGCTGTGCTCGGCGAAGGAACTGGGCATCGACGCCGATGCCTCCGGTCTGCTCGAACTGCCGGCCGATGCGCCGCTCGGTACGCC
>JBIJAD010000128.1:0-10040 GCA_044345955.1 Lysobacteraceae bacterium | reverse complement strand
GCGGCTTCGACTTCCGCGAGGACATGCTGCAGTTGGACCGCCGCTCCGGCATGGTCGCCACCGCCAGCTCGCATCAGGTCCGCCAGGGCATCGTCACCAACCGCGGCGGTCTGTGGCGCGCCTACGAGCGCCATCTGGGCCCGATGCTGGATCGGCTTTCGGCCCACGGTCTGGTCTGACCCCCGGCCGGCCTGCACCCGCCCGGGCCTTTGCCGTCGCCGGGCACCGGCGCGCGGCTCGCATCCTGCGCGCGACCCGCCCACGAGACGGCCACGGTCCGCTCGACCTGCGTTCTTGCGCCAAGGGCGCTTCCATCCCCGCAAAAAACAACGGCCCCCTTGCGGGGGCCGTCGTGTGCAGCGGTCCAGAAGCGTGGATCAGAACTTCTGGTTGTAGCGCAGGTAGAAGAAGCCACCACCCGGCAGGTCGTACGCGCCGTCGAACGAGTGCGCGAACGAGTTGCGGACGAACGGCGGATCCTTGCCGAACAGATTGCGGGCACCGAAGGTGACCTTGCCGTTCCACGGCGTCTTCCAGCCGACCTGGACGTCGTGGTAGAGACGACGGCCGATGTCGTTGAAGCCGTCGTCGCCGCAGACCTCACGCGGGGTGATGCCGTACTCGAAGTAGTTCGAGCCCAGGCAGCTTTCTCTCAGACGCGAGTAGTAGCGCATCGCCCAGGTCGCATCCCAGTCGCCCTTCTGCCACTTGGTGGTCAGGTTGGAGCGCACGCGCCACGACGGCGTGCCGTCGTACTCGCCCACGGCGGTGAACAGGCTGTTTTCTTTCTGGTAGGTGTTGTCCCACTCGAAGCTGAAACGGCCCCACGCGGTTTCCGGCATCGCGTACTTGACGTTGAAGTCGTAGCCTTCGACCACACCTTCGTCGAGGTTGAAGCTCGAGGTACGGATCTGCACCAGCTCGCCGGTCGGCAGGCGGGTGATCAGGTCGTTGCAGAGCGGACGAACGTCGGCGCGGCCATCGACGCGGAAGCAGTCGTTGAGCAGGGTCTGCGCCGAACGGGTGGCCAGCACGTCCTCGAGCTCGATCTTGTACCAGTCGAGGGTCATGTTCAGACCTTCGGCCCAGCTCGGGCTGTACACGATGCCGAAGCTCTTGGTGTCGCCGAATTCCGGCTGCAGCGCCGGGTTGCCGCCGATCAGCGCGCGCACCTGGGTGTTCGGCTGCGCGATGCCGCCGACCGGCACGCCGAAGGCGGTGCACGCCGTGCGATCGGTCGTCGCGTTGTTGTAGTTCACCGTGTTGCAGGGGTCGATCGCCTGCGGGAAGCTCTCGGCGCCGCCCGCGTACAGATCCAGCACGTCGGGCGCGCGGAACGACTCGGACAGCGTGCCGCGGAGCAACAGATCGTCGAACACCTGCCACTTCAGGCCGATCTTCTTCGAGGTGTCGCCGCCCAGATCCGGGCTGATCGGGGTCGTGCCGATGAGGCCGCTGGTGTCGTAGTCGGACTTGCGGGCCGCGATGTTGAGTTCCAGCAGCTTCGCGCCCGGCACGTCGGCCAGCAGCGGGATGTTGAACTCGGCGTAGATTTCATCGACGTTGACGCCGCCGCGGGTCGGCTCGGAGAAGTTGGTCGAAGAACCGCCGCCGGCGACCAGCGCATCGGGCTGAGCGACGTACGAGACGCGACGGTGTTCCAGACCCACCGCGAAGCCCAGCGGGCCGGCCGGCAGATCGACGATCGAGCCGGACAGGTTGGCGAAGTAGTCCTTCGTCGTCATCCGCTCCTGCTGCACCAGCGTGTAGCTGACGTAGTTGATCATCGCGTCGTATTCGGCGCGGGTGATCACGCCGGCGCCGAGGCCCAGATCCGGGCCGCCGAACACGTTGAACGGCACGCAGCCGCGGATCACGGCGCCGCCGGCGTCAAGGCACTCGAGCGCGCCCGTGACCGGGTTGCGGCGCGAGGCGCCCACGGCGCGGCGCAGATTGAACAGGTTGATGAAGTTCTCGCCGCGCTCGCTGGACCGCGAGTCGAGGTACGAGTAGCCGGCGTCCCAGTACATGTCGCGGCCGCCCAGCTCGAACGAGCCGTCGAACCACAGGGTGGTCGCCAGGTTGTCGTTGTTGTAGTAGGGCTTGCGCGGACCGACCGCGCTCATGCGGAAGCCGGCGCTGCGCAGGTCCTGGCCGAACGGGTTGAACACGTTGGTCGCGGTCGGCGCGAACGCCCACTGCGGACCCTGGGTGCCGCGGAGGTCCATGCTCAGCGGTACTTCGGCCAACTGCTGGTTGGACTCGCGCTTGACGTAGGTCGCCATCGCGTTGAAGTTGATGCGATCGGTCAGACGCAGGGTGGTCTGGCCGTACACGTTGAAGCGTTCGATCGGCTGCAGCAGGTAGTTGACCGGCGCGAAGTTGTAGCGGTCGGAGCTGCCCGAACCGTCCAGCGAGTAGCTGACGAAGCGACGGAAGTCGGTGGCCTGACGGCCGTCTTCGCCGGGGATCAGGGTGAACGGACCGCCGGCGACCGGCGTACAGGTGCTGAAGCCACCGGCGATGGGGGTCGGGGCCGCGGTGCAGCGGACGAAGTTGCCGCGCTGGCTGAAGCCCGAACCGAACGCGCCGCCCGAAGCCAGGTCGCCGCCGCCGAAGACCGGCACCGACGAGATCTCGCGATCACCGGCGTAGACCGGCTCCTGATCGGTGTAGCTGATGCTGAACACGGCGTTCCAGCGGTCGCTGTCCGAACCGACGGTGAAGTCGTAGGCCTGCTGGAAGCCGTCGCCCTTGGTGTACGAACCCAGGTAGACGTTGGCTTCGGCGCCTTCGAAGTTCTTGCGGGTGATGACGTTGATCACGCCCGCGATCGCATCCGAACCGTAGATCGCCGAGGCGCCGTCCTTCAGGACTTCGATGCGCTCGACGACGGCGATCGGAATGGTGTTGAGGTCGACCAGGGCGCTGTTGGTGATGCCCGAGGTGACCCAGCGGCGGCCGTTGACCAGCACCAGGGTGCGGGTCGCACCGAGGCCGCGCAGCGAAATGTTCTGCGTACCGTCGCTGCCGTTGGTGCTGGTGGTGATGTTGCGGAGCGCGCCGCCGTCGCTGGCGCTGATGTTGAACAGGATGTCGCCGACCGAGGTCAGGCCGGTGCCTTCGATCGCCGCACGGTCGATGGTCAGGACCGGCGAAGTGCCTTCGACTTCGGCAGCGCGCGGAATGCGCGAACCGGTCACGACGACGGTGTCGAGATCTTCCGACTCCGGGTCCTGGGCGAAGGCGACGCCCGTGCCCGCGAGGGCGGTGGTGCCCACGAGCGCGAACGAGATCGCGTCGCGAAGCTTGTTGGTTTTCAAGGTCATCTCTCTCTCCAAGTGAGTCTTGGGGTTTCCCATGGGAACCTGCCAGGACGCGGCAATATAGCCGCCAAAGCGGGGCAGGCCGGGGCCGATAGTAGCCCCACTCGGAGAAAAATTAAAGTGTCGTTAACAAGCGGCGTCGGGCGGGCCGCAGGGGAGCCTCGGGCGGCTCAGAGGTCCTGCTCGTAGCGGACGTAGGGGATGGCGCCCTCGTCATCGCCCGCGGTCGTCGGCGGGGCGAAAGGGTTGCGGCCGCGGGTGACCAGATTGTCGGCGCCGACGGTCAGTTGGCCGCTCCAGGGGGTGCGCCAGCTCAGGCCGAGGCCGAGGCTGCCGAAGCGGTCCTTGCCCGGGGTGTCGATGACTTCGCCGATCACGTTGATGCCGAAGGCGCCGAGACCGCCGCCGAGGTTGAGTTGGCGCGAGGTCCAGCGGTCGCTGAAGCCCGGGATCTCGGCGGGGCTTTGCAGCCGGGCCTTGGCGACCGTGCCGGCGATCGAGACGTAGCCTTCGCGGGGCAGGGCCTTCTGGCTGAAGATGGTGATGTCGTTCAGATCGACCCGGCCATTGCCGCTGCCGGGGGCCACCCAACCCGGAAGCGGGGTGCGGCTGCTGCCGGCGCCGACGCCGATCTGGCTGCCGTTGCGCTGGAACAGCACAGCCGAACCGCCGTTGCGGCGGGCCGGCACCGAGGCCAGGACGCAGTTGTCGGCAAGACTGTTGAGAGCGCTGCCCATTCCGAGCTTGCGGTCGCAGAGCAGGCCGAGCGAATCGCCGTCGCCCAGACCGAAGGCGGTGTCGAGATGGCGCACGCCGAAGCGGGCCAAGGCACGTGATTTGGCGATGTCCGCAGGTTCCAGCACCACCACCGCCTCGACCGCGCCGCTGGAGCGGTTCCAGACCGGCAGTTCGACCCGCTCGCCCGGCCGCGACTGTGCATGCGCGGAACCCATCGCCCCGAGGGCGAGGATCAGCGGCAGCAGAGGGCGGAGGGCGGTGCGCATGGCTGGGGGATCAGACCGCTAGGTTGCGGCCGAGTTCCTGACGGAGTCCTTTGGAAAATCAGGCTAGCAGATTTATGGTTCTTTAACAATCGATTGGCCAAGTCGATCATGGCCGGAACTGTGACAGGCCCGGCGATTGCGTCATTGCAGCCGGTCCGGGGTGGCGTGACGGGACGGGTGCGGGGCGAACAGGGCGTCGATGTCGTCCGCGGTATAGCGGTAGGCCTGGCCGCAGAACTCGCAGTGGACCTCGACCTGGCCGCCGTTGTCGGCGGCGGCGGCGCGGGATTCGGTCTCGCCGAGGGATTCGAGCACCGCCGAGACCCGTTCGCGTGAGCAGGAACAGGCGAAACGCAGCGGCTTCTCGCCCAGCAGGCGTACCCCGTCCTCGTGGAACAGCCGGTGCAGCAGCAGGTCGGCCGGGGTTTCCAGCAGTTCGGCCGTCGTCAGGGTGTCGAACAGCAGGCTGGCCCGCGGCCAGCCGTCGGCGTCGCCGCTGTCGCCGGGCAACTTCTGCAGCATCAGCCCGACCGCGCAGGCGCTGTCCGCGGCCAGCAGCAGCCGGGTGGGCAGTTGCTCGGACTGGCGGAAATAGCCTTCGAAGGCATCGGACAGGCGGTCCGCCTCCAGCGACACCAGCCCCTGGTAGCGCATGGGTTCCTGGCCGCGGGCGCCGGGGTTTTCGACCGTGATCGCCAGCAGCGCCTCGGCGCCCAGGTCGCGGAGAGAGTGGGTGTCCCCGTTTTCTCGCCCTTCCTGGCCCTCGGCGAGCCTCGCGATCCCGCGCAGGGTGCCGGCGCCGGTGCACTCGGCGAACAACGTGCGCAGGGCGCCGCCGCCGCGCACCTGCACCGACAACCGGCCTTCGACCTTGACATGGCCGGTGAACAGGGCCGAGGCCGCGGCTGCTTCGCCGAGCAACGCGGCGACCCCGGCGGGGTAGTCGGCGCGGCAGCGGATCTGCTCCCAGGTGGCGTCCAGGCGGACGTGCACGCCGCGGACGCCGGCCCCATCGAGCAGGAACCGTGTGAGAAGGTCGGGTCGGGGCGCAAGGCTCATGGCGGGGACTGGGTGATGGGGTTGAGGGGGCTTCCGGATCGCCTGCGGCGACGAGGGCGGCGGGTTCGCCGATAATGCCGCCCGGCCGGGGTTCCGGCGGAAGGCATCGCGGGCAGGGGAGACGGACACAAGATGGGGCAGCCGCTCGAAGAATCAAACCCCGGGGAAGCGAACCCCGGCGCGTCGGTGCGGCCGGCGCGGGTCCGCGGCCGGGTGCGCTGGCTGCGCTGGATCTTCCTGTGGCTGCCGTTGTTGTTCGTCTCGACCAGCTTATTGCAGGTGGCGGTGCTGCGTTTCGTCGACCCGCCGCTGACCGCGTTCATGATCGGGCGCTACATCGAGGCCTGGAACGACGGCGACCGCGGCTTCGTCGTCGCCTACGACTGGCGAGAGGCGGACGAAATCTCGAATCAACTGCCGCTGGCGCTGGTGGCGGCCGAGGATCAGCGGTTCCCGTTCCACGACGGCTTCGATTTCGAGGCGATCGAGAAGGCGCGCAAGCACAACGCCAAGGGCCGCAAGGTGCGCGGCGCGAGCACGATCAGCCAGCAACTGGCGAAGAACCTGTTTCTCTGGCGCGGCAGCGGCTGGACCCGTTGGGCGCGCAAGGGGCTGGAGGTCTGGTACACGCTGCTGATCGAGACGCTGTGGCCGAAGGCGCGGATCCTCGAGGTCTACGCCAACGTGATCGAGTACGGCGACGGCGTCTACGGCGCCCAGGCAGCGGCGCGCCGCTACTTCGGCAAGGACGCATCGAAGCTGTCCGCGGCCGAGGCCGCGCGTCTGGCCGCGGTACTGCCGAACCCGCGCAAGTACAGCGCTGCCAAGCCCGGCCCCTACGTGCAGCGCCGGACCCGTGCGATCCAGCGCCAGATGCGGGCGCTGGGCGGCCCGGCCTACCTGACGTTCGAATGACCGCCCCGGCGGGTACGCTATGCCCATGCCCGCCGAACGCCTGACCGTCCTCGTCGCCGCCTTCAACGAGGCCGACGCCCTGCCCGCGCTGCAGCCGCGGATCGCCGCCGTGCTCGACGCGCTGGCTGCAGACGGCATCGAAGGACACATTCTTTATGTGGACGACGGCAGCCGCGACGGTACCTGGCCGACGCTGGAGCGGATCGCCGCCGCCGACCCGCGGGTCTCGCTGCTGCGGCTGAGCCGCAACTTCGGCAAGGAGGCGGCGCTGACCGCCGGGCTGGACCTGATCGAGACCGGCGCCGCGATCCTGCTCGACGCCGACGGCCAGGACCCGCCGGAGCTGATCCCGCAGTTCGTCGCGAAATGGCGCGAGGGCTACGACGACGTGCACGGTACCCGCACCGGGCGCGACGGCGAGGGCTGGTTCAAGCGCGTCACCGCGCATGCGTTCTACCGGGTGATGCAGCGGCTGTCGCGCACGCCCATTCCGACGGACACCGGCGATTTCCGCCTGCTGTCGCCGCGCGCGCTGGCCGCCCTGCGCCAGTTGCGCGAGCGTCATCGTTTCATGAAGGGCCTCTTCGGCTGGGTCGGCTTCGAGCGGGTGGCGATCCCCTACCGCCGCGGCCCGCGGATCGCCGGGCGGACCAAGTTCAATGCCTGGCGGCTGTGGAATTTCGCCCTCGACGGCATCACCAGCTTCTCGACCGCGCCTCTGCGCGCGGCGACCTACCTCGGCCTGATGACCGCGGGGCTGGCCTTCATCTACGCCGCCTGGATCGTGGTCAAGGCCCTGCTCTGGGGCGACCCGGTGGCCGGCTGGCCCAGCCTGATGACCGTGATCCTGCTGCTCGGCGGCGTGCAGTTGATGGCCCTGGGCGTGATCGGCGAATACCTCGGCCGGCTGTACGAGGAATCCAAGCAGCGGCCGCTGTATCTGGTGGATCGCTGGCGCCCCGCGGCAGGCGTATCCTTGGGGCCGATCGCCCCTGCAGGAGAACGCCCCGATGCGTACCGTCCGACAGATGCTGGATGCGAAATCCCCCGCGATCCACGCGATCGCCCCTGACGCCCCCGTCCTCGACGCCATCAGGCTGATGGCCGAGGCCCATGTCGGCGCGGTGCTGGTGATGGAGGGCCCGCAGCTCGTGGGCATCCTGTCCGAGCGCGACTACGCGCGGAAGGTCGTGCTGCAGGGCCGTTCGTCCGCCGATACGCCGGTACGCGACATCATGACTTCGCGGGTGTTGACCGCGACCTCCGCCGACACTTCCGACCACTGCATGCAGATGATGACCGAACACCGCATCCGCCATCTGCCGGTCATGGACGGCGAGGACGTGGTCGGCGTGATCTCGATCGGCGACCTGGTGAAGGCGGTGATCGAGGATCAGCGGGCGGAACTGGATTCGTTGCAGCGGTATATCGCGGGGTGAGCCGGCCGGGTGGGCGAGTGAACATTGCTCAGGCCGCCGCGACCCACGCGGCCACGACCTGCGGATCGAGCGTGTAATCGTCGATGCCGAGACCGGCGGCGGTGGCGAGCATCCTCGCGTGCACATCCGCCGGCGCGCTCGCGGCGAGGTGCTGCCGGGTGGGGAACCCCGCGACGGCGAGCAGATGCGCGTCGTCGCCGAGGATGCCGGATACCTGCAGCAGCCCGGCCTGATCCGCCCAGTGTTGCGCCTGCGTCGGCGCTTGCCCGGCGAGCGCCGCGACCCGCGCGATGTCGGCTTCGCTCGCGAGCGCCGTCAGCAGCGTGCCGGTGTCGCGGATGCCGGCGGCGTGCAGCGCGTCTTCGGCGTCGGCGTCCACGGCCACGATCTCGCGCAGCGGGTAGGCGTTGGCGCGCAGTCGTCCCTGCCAAGCCAGTGCGGAGGTCGCGAAGACCGCGTTGTTGAGGCTGTCGCCTTCGAAATCGTCCACGACACGCTGCGCGTACCAGGCGCGGATGCGCGCGGATTTGCCGAGGTCGCGCGCTGCGCCGCGGCGCTCGGCTGCGACCTTTTCGGCGAGCGCGAGCACGTCCTCGGGCGCCGTGCGGACGCCGTCGGCGGTGGGCTTGAGCGCGCCCGCGAGGCTCGCCGCCATCCGCGCCCGCGGCGTCGGCGGGTCGCCCAGCCCGAATTGATCGCACAGCGTGCGGATGATCGAGGTGTGATCCAGCCCGGTCACGAACGCGCCGCAGGGGCCGGTGGCCGGTCGGCCGTCGGTCGGACGGAACACCGGGCCGGCGATGCGGGGGTTGATCAGGATCGCCGGCACGCGCACGCCGCTGCGGTCGTAATTGAAATTGGACACCGGCGAGGCGAAGGGACTGACCGCAGGCCCGGGCGGAAGATGGTCGTAGGTGCCGCCGTGTTCGTCGTAGGTGACGATCAGCAGGGTGCGGTCGAAGACGTCGGGATATCTGTAGAGAGTGGTGAAGACATCGGCGAGCAGCTTCTCGCCGTCGATCACGTCGATCGCCGGCTGGAAGTTCTCCGCGTTGAGATCCAGCGGGTCCGGCAGCGATCCGCCGGGATGATTGCTGTTGGCGGTGTACTCGACGCTGGTGTAGGCCGGTTCGATGAAGCTGTAGGCCGGCAGCAGGCCCTTGCGGATGTCGTACTCGAAATTGGTTTCGGAGCTGAAATGCTCGTGGTAACGGAACACGTTGCCGCCGTACAGGTGCAGCGGACACCAATTGCGGTAGACGTAATCGCACAGCGCCGACAGCGGCGCGTCGTGGTAGTACACCTTCCAGTTGAGTTTGGGGTCGCCGCCGGAGAAATCGCTGCAGGGGCCAGATCGGCCGCCGGGCCGGGCCTTGTCGAGCAGTTCGAAGAGGGTCGTGTCGGTCACCGGGGCGACGAAATCGCCTTCGACGATCCGTTTGAAGCTCAGGCCGGAGGTGTAGTCGCCGTTGTTGACCCGCGACTTCGGCGGCGCGGGGCGCGGCGAAGACGGTTGCGGCAGCAGCGATGCGGTGCCGGTGTGGGTGAAGACGCGGTTGGAGATCGTCTGCACCGGCGCGGCCGCGTGCCAGACATCGCTCACCGAATAGCGCCATGCCAGCGCGTAACTCATCGGCAGGGTCTGCGGACTGAAGTACTGCATGATGTCGCGCGGGACCGGCGGCAGGCTCGGATGACCCGGCGACGGACGCGTGCCCGGCTGGCGCGCGTAGTTCGCCGCGAAGCCCGACATCGTCGCGGTGGGGTATCGCGGAGGCGTGGGCGTGCCGAACAACTGGGTGTTCATGTCGGTGAACAGCTCGCCCGGGTCCGGGTTCGGGATTGTGCCGGTTCCCGGCCCGGGCGGGGCCTGCCAGACCGTCCAGGTGCCGACGCCGGGAGGAACCGTGTCGCTGTTCGATTCCTTGCCGGTCAATCCGTAGAAGAGGGGGCCGGCCGGGTACAGGCCGCCGAACAGATTGTCGAAGGAACGGTTTTCGAGCATCAGGACCACGACGTGGTCGATGCCGGGCAGCGGCTGACTCATGAACACTCCCTTGTGTGCGCGGGTCGCGGGCCATGCGAGGCGGTGGTCTCAAGTCTACGCTCGGCCATCCGCCGGCAGGGGGCGGATTCGGCTCCGACGGCGGGATTCCGACCGGCGGCGATCCAGGGGTGCCGGCTTTCGCGGTCGGCACGCGAAAGCGGTGAGCGAGGTCGTGTCCGCGATGTTGACCGGCGACTGCCGCGACCGATGTTCTTTCGCCATCGCAATAGCGCACAATCCCGCGCATCCA